>NZ_RZPH01000041.1:0-14059 GCF_004022825.1 Mesorhizobium sp. M7A.F.Ca.CA.004.04.2.1 | reverse complement strand
CAGCGCATCGGCCGCCATCATCCTCCTGGCTTTCCTGTTGTTGCTTTCGTGGCGCATGACGCTTCTGGTCACGCTCGGACTGGCGCTCGTCCAGATCGCGCACGCCATCCTTTCGGCCAATCTGAAGGAGCCCAGCCGCAGCGTCGCTTCGCGCAACGGCCACCTCGCCTCGCAGATGCTTCACCTTGTGCATGCCGGACGGCTGATCCGCATCTTCGGGCAGGAGAACCGGGAGAAGGCGATCTTCGACACGGCGTCCGATGCGGTTCGCCGCGCCTCCTTCGCGCTGCTCGTGCGCCAGGGAGCGCTGCCGCCGTTGACGGAGGTTCTCCACGCCATGCTGTTCCTGGCGGTGGTGATCGGCGCCTGGCTGGCGCAGGTGAGTTTCCCGCTGATCATCGCCTTCGTCATCCTGCTCTACAGGCTGCAGCCGCACATGCGGGCCCTCCAGGGGTCGTGGAGCCAGCTGCAGGGCCTGAGCGGATCGCTCGAAGAGGTGACATGGCTGCTGGATCCCACCGGCAAGCCGCAACCGCCGCAAGGCGACGGGCCGTTCCACGGCCTGCGCCAGGGCATCAAGTTCGACGATGTGACGTTCACCTATTCCGGCACGGACCGGCGCGAGGTGGTGCTGCATGCGGCGACAATCGAAATCCGCGGTGGCCGCTCGACGGCGCTGATCGGCCGCTCGGGCGCCGGCAAGACGACGATCGTCAATCTCCTGTGCCGCTTCGTCGAACCGGACGCCGGCAGCATCCTCGTCGATGGATCGCCGCTCGACGGGATCGACGCCGGCCAGTGGCGCCGGCACATCGCCCTGGCCAGCCAGGAGCTGGAACTGGTCGACGGCAGCATTTTTGAAAACATAACCTACGGCCAGGATGCCGCGACTGCCGGCGACGCCGAGGCCGCCGCAAGACTGGCCGAAGCGCATGAATTCATCGAAAGGCTGCCTCAGGGCTACGAGACCCTGGTTGGCTACAGGGGCATCAACCTGTCGGCGGGACAGAGGCAGCGGATCGCCTTGGCCAGAGCTCTTGTCCGCGATCCCGACCTCCTCATCCTGGACGAAGCCACCAATGCGGTGGACGGGCTGTCGGAAGCGGCCATCGTCGAGACCCTGAAGTCGAGAGCCGGCCGCCGCACGACCATCGTCATCAGCCATCACCACAGCACCATCTCGTTCTGCGACGACGTGGTCATCCTGAGCGGCGGCCGCGTGAAAAAGCAGGCCCCTTTCGGCGCCCTGGCCTCGCTCAGCATGGACGAACTCTACCAGCACGAACCGCTCGACTGAAAGGCACCGGGCCGGCCCGCGACCGCTTCCCGGGCGTGTCTGCAGCCTCCGGCTGGCGGGTCGTCGCAAGCGTTCGAATCAGAAGCCCGGGGAAGTGCCGCTGGCACCTTCCGTGATCGCACCAATGCCGTGCGGAGCCGAGGCGCGCTACCTTGTCTGTGCGGCGGACCTGTCGATCCGCCTGGCCGGTGCCCCATTGGGCTTACTCTCCGGGTGAGGTGCCGGCCTCCCAAGCACAAAAACAAAGACCTGAGCGCCTGAAGCGCTTCAGGCGCGACACGCTTTACGAAGCGGCGCCGACATTCCTGCGCATGCGCCGCCTGCCCGTCGTCCGTGCTTTCTTCGCCATCGCCCCGGCTATCTCGACCACGCCGTTCTCGGGCGGCCTGCCATTGGTGGCCTTGTGGAGCCGCTCGTAGGGCAGCAATTCCTTGATCCGGGCATTGAGCGAGGCGATCTCGGCTTTGAGGTCCTCGCATTCCTGCCTCTGCACGTCGAACTGTATCTGCTCGGATGCCTGTTGCAGCGTCAGTTGAGAAAGGTTGGCGTTCACCTTGGAAAGACTCATCTTGTCGCTTTCGCTCTCCTGGCTCAGCGCGGACAATCTTTCATCTGCGATCTTCTTTTCGGCCAGGGCATCGTTGAGCTCGCTCTTGAGCCTGGCGACCTCGCCTGCGGCTTCGCTGTTTTCGGACGAGGTTTGCTCCAGCCGCGATTGCAGGTTCTGTATCTCCGAGCTCAGCCCGCGCATTTCCGCCTGGCGGCGAGCCAGTTCGGCTTCCTTGTCGCCTTCCATCATGCGGGCCGCTTCGGTCGTTTCCGACAGTTTCGCCTGTGCGGCCTCGAGCGACTTCTGCAGCCGCATCTCCTCTTTCTCACTCTTGCCGAGCGCCGCCAGCAGCTCCGCCAGTCGCGCTGCTTCGCTGGCATGGATCGTCGACAGCTCGTCGAGCCTGTGGCGCGCCTGCGATTCCCGCTTCAGCGCCTTGTCGAGTTCGATCGACAGGTTGACGTGCTTTTCGCGCAGCATCTTGCTTTCGCGCAAGCGCCTGTTGGCCTCCACCGTCCTGGCGGTCAGCCGCTTGGCGATGTCGCCGAACTCCGCTTCGCGTTTGGCGCTCGAATTGGCTGTCTCCACCAGTTCCAGCCTGACCGCGGCCAGTGCCGCACGCAGCGTCTCCCGGTCCTGGACCAGGCTTGTCTCGCGCTGCTGCAGCGCTTCGAAAGCGCCGTCGCGCTCGCGCAGTTTTTTCACCGCATCGTGCAGCTTTTCCGACAGCGCCCTCTGTTCGGCGGCCAGGGCGGCATTGGCAACCTCCAGCTCGTTGGCGCGCAGGATGTCGCTGTGCAGGATGTTGAGGAATTCGCGCGTCAGATGGTGTGAGGTGCCGATCTCCGACAGCTTGTCGTTGATCTCCTCCAGATAGTCCCTGGCATCATGGAAGAGACCCTCGAAGGCGCTCAATGCGGCCAGCCGGGTCTGTGTATGGGCAGTCAGCCGTGGCGCGGTTTCGGAACTGTCCGCACCCTCGGCATTCCCTGCATTGTCGTCATTTGCCGCGTCGGCCTGGGGTGGCCCGCCATCGGCTGCCGCCTGGGCATCCGGCACATCGTCGCCCTCCGGCGGCGCCAGGTCGTCGGCGTCGAGACTTGCATCCAGCGCGTCCGCCAAATCGATCTGCAGGTCCTGGATCGCTTTATCCACGTCTTCAGCACGCTTGATCAGGCCTCTGAAGTTCATCACCAAACTCCCCTTACGCATACCTCTCTTCGCACTTAACGAATTGCTAATATAGCTTTACATCCGCGGCTTGCGCAGGGGAAGCCCCGTCGGCACAAAGGTAAATTTGGGACATTTGGGGGCTGGAATAGCCCGAACAACCAATGCCGCAGCCGGGAAGAGCCGGATTCCTCTGACGGTGTGGAGGTCTGAAGGACGGCAAGACCGTGGCCGCTCAGAAGAGCCCGCGCGAGACCTCAAGGGCAGCGGAGAAGCTCGCCTGATCTCTTGGCAGGCGCAAGATCACTATCGCAGGGCCGGGCCGAGTGCTCTAACCCAAACGGTCTCAGCTGCTTTTCGGGACTGGTACCAACTGGATCGGAGGTCGCTCGCCGGACGCGTTGCCCAGCGCGATGGCGACCCGGTCGCGCCCATTACCCTTGGCTTCGTAGAGCGCGTGATCCGCGGCATTGGTCAATTCGGCCCAGCCCACGCCATGCTCGGGGTAGGCGGCGACCCCGAACGAGGCTGTAACGGTGCCCAGCGTTCGGCCGCGATGCGTCAAATGAAGCTTCCTGATTGCCTGGCGCAGCGCTTCCGCCCGCTCGGCACCTTCCTGGACCGAGCTTCCCGGCATGACCAGGGCAAACTCCTCGCCGCCGTAGCGCGACACGACATCGCTATCCCTGGCGTGCTCGATCAAGGTGGCGGCGACCTGCTTCAGGACGAGATCGCCGGCTTCGTGGCCGAACGTATCGTTGAACTGCTTGAAATGGTCGACATCGAGCATGATGACCACCAGCGGCTGGCCCGAGCGTTCCATCCGGCGCAGTTCGCGGCTGCTCGTCTCCTCGAGATATCGCCGGTTGAACAGACTGGTGTTCGGATCGCGGATCGACTGCTGCCGCAGCGTTTCGCGCAGGCGCAGATTGGCCAGCGCCAGCGCCAGCGTGTCGACGACGCCGCGCAGGATCTGCTGTCTTTCAGCCAGCCATTGCGGCTTCTCGGCCGCATTCGGTTCGCACAGATGAAGGATGCCCAGCGTTTCGCCTTGCGCGGCCAGAGGCATGCAGACATAGCCCTTCTTGCCGTTCTCGGTGATATGCGCGCAGCGCGGCGTGAGCATGCCGGGGCCGGCGACATGTTCCTGGCCGCGTCTGAGCGCCCAGCAGTCTTCCGGCGCGAATTGCGTGGCGCTCGAGCGGACGTCGCCCCAATGCGCCATCTCTTCCACCAGATTGCGCGACGCGCTGGTCAAGTGGACGGTTCCGCTCAAACCACCGAGGAACTCGGCCATGGCGGTGCCGACCACCGAGAACGCTTCCGGGAAGGTGACGCAGGCCTGCAGCAGTTCGCCAAGCTTCACCAGACGGGTCGTGGTTTCGGACTTTTCGTGCAGTTCACGGTTGAGGAGTGCCAGCTGATCGGCACGCTCGTTGACCACTCCCTCCGCACGGCGCAGCTCGCTGATGTCGTTGAGCGTAAGGACGAGGCCGCCTTCGGATCGGCTGAGCGGACCGCAACTGGCGATGACCGGCAGGTGCGAGCCGTCGGATCTGGCCAGGCGCACTTCGCCCTGCTGCTGGCGGCCCGTGGCTAGCGCCATTTCGATGGGAGAAGCGCCGGCGGCGAACGCGCCGCCTCTGGGATCGCGAATGGTCAGCACCGAATCCCATTGCTGCCCGACGATCTTGTCGGCACGCCGCCCGATCATCATTGCCGCCGCCGGATTGGCGCTGGCGATGCGGCCGTCCCCGTCTAGAACCGCGATGCCTTCGGCAGCCGTCTCGACGATGTCCTCGACATGCGCACGCGCCGACGCAAGCTGGTCCGCCATCGTGTTGAAGCCATCGGCCAGCTGCCCGAATTCATCGTTGCGGGCGTGGCTGATGCGCGTCATGGCATTGCCTTTCGCCAGCGCTTCCATGCCGCGCATCATGTCCCCGAGGCCAGAGCTGAAACGGCGGAGCAGCTGCCATGCAAAGCCGACCGCGACCAGCACGGCGGCCGCCGCGCTGAGGCCAACCAGCCAGAGCAGGCTGTCGGTGCTTTGTTCGGCGGCCTGCAGAACAGGGTCATATTCCAGCAGCACGGCGCCGATGATCGTACCCTCGGGATTTTCGATCGGAACAGCCAGTATGGCGTTCACTTCCTCCGGATCGACAAATCTGCGCGGAATGCCGTCCGCCAGGGTCTGGCCGATTTCGTTGCCGGGGTCGTGACCGAATTTGTCGCCGACCTGGTGCTCTTCGTCTGCGGCATGGGCGAGGATGGTCTTGTTGTTGTCGAGGACCAGGAAATCCCGGTGCAGGCGGCGGTGCTGGTGCAACATGAATTGCTTGAGCGCCTCGGGCCGCTCGAGCAGCGAAGGCGTCCCGTCGGATGATTTGAAGACGATGGTGTCGGCCAATTCCCGCGCGACGTTGGTCGCTTCGGTCAACCCCAACGATTTGGTCGCCACTTTCTGCGTAAAGATCGCGACGCCACCGACCAGCCCGATCAGAGCCGCGGCGGCCACCATGGAGAGAATGATCTGACTCTTGATGCGCATGTCATGGCCCCGCCGAGAACGACGGCATCTCGCATGTCCAATCGAGCCAGCATCTCATTCCCGGCTTTTATTACCAAATGCTTATCAACGTCCTAACGATGCCAGCCCCCTTCTCCTCGCAGGCGCGGCTGGCGCTGCGCTAACGGGGCACCATGACCTGGAAAACCGCAAGGTCGGCGGACTTTTACAGACGCTGGTGTTCAAGGCATGTGTCAGAGGTTTGGTGGGTGGGGTACGCTACCAACCGGCCCCGGCATCGTCACGCCAGTTCAGCAGTAACAGTCGTCGATCATCTTCGCGTTCGTTGCAACCATTTCCCGGACCGCGGTGGAGAACTTTTTGTCACCGGCTCCCTTGGCTGTCGCCTCCGCTCCGCCCGGCGCAGCGGCGATGAAGTTTCTCGTAAATGCCACGAGCCCGGGTGGTCCTTTCATCGTGGTAAAGCCGCGCTCCTTGCAGGCGTCGAGAAACTCCTGCGCGCGACCCTGTTCGATGATCGCGCGTATGTGAAGCACCACGCCTTCGACAGAGAGTTTTTTGGTATGCCGCCTTGTCGTGCCGTCCTTGGTCCTGAACGAACTCGCGCCCGCCGCCGTTCTGGTCGCCTTTGCCATGGGTTCCTCCTAGGTTGATCCGCCTGTCGATGCTGTCGCGCCGTGAAACTACTCTCCGGTGATCAGCTCGAGTACCTTGGATTTCCTGTCGCGATAGTTGCTGTCGTCCACGCGCTGAAGCTCGCGCACCCCGGCCTCTACCTGGCGCTCATACTCTTGCTGCTCCGCCTTGCTCCGTGCCTCGGCTACGGTCAGTCCCCCCTCCGTAGGAGGCAGTTGCATGACCAGCGTCAGTGTATGGATGTCCACCCTTTCCGTGGTGGCTGTCAGCGTGCTGCCCTTGACGTCGGTGCCGCTTAGCCGTTTGCCCAATTCGAGTTTCGGGCTGATACCGGCATGCAGAGTCGTGGTGAAAACAAGCGTTTCATTCATGGAGGGCACTGGCACCTTGTCCCGCTGCGTGAACAGGTCGGCTTCCGATATCTGGCCGATCAGGTTTCCCGACTGGTTGGACGTTATGAAACTCCTGACGATTTCAATCAGATTGAGCTTCCCGGCAATCGGATAAGCGCCGTTCGGAAGAGGCTCGCCGCCCGCAAGCTCGGCCCGGAATTTGTTGCACTGGCGGATCGTCGGAAGATTGGTCAGCAATTCGTCGACCCGGTCCTTCTGGACAAACTCCCGCTTAGCCCGCCGCTTGCCTTCGAACGATGCGTCGATGGGGCTGGTCAGCGTTCCTCGGGTAAATACACTCAAAAGATCGACACTACCGCCCAGATTGTCGGTCTGGGTCATGTCGAACACATATTTGTAGAAGATAAAAACCTTGGAGTAAGTCTCAACAACTTGCTTGAGCTGCTTTTCTTTATCATGAAGATTTTTGTAGCCTGACGTGAAAAAATCCCGAAATACTTTAGACTCATTTTTGGCCTTCGCTTTTGCGATGTCATCCTTGCTGAGCGTGGCGCTGTCGGGCGGCATGAACCGCGCCAGATGGTCGCGACTGAGGCTGGCCGCAACCGCCATATTGTATTTGTCCCTGTCCAGGGAGAGCGCGCCGATCAACAGCGTGATATAGGCATCGCGCATTTCGCAACGGATCGCCTGGGCGATGCGGGCAGTATCCAGGCCCCCCGTGACCTGCTGGGTCGTCGGCCGTACGGCGCAGGCAAATAAAACCTGAGCGGCGGCCAACAATGCGGCCGCGCGGCAAATCGTTCTATACAGGCGCAAGTTTCCCCCCTGAGCCAATCCAGATTTATACTGGAAAGGCGCAGTAAATCAACAATTGCCAACTTGTGTCAATTGGGAGTTTTAGAAATTGTTAATTTAGAGCGTATTACCTGCGGTCTTTGAAGGCGGCATGGACGCGGGTGAATGCCGGTCGGGATGGGCTGCCGGCGCTAGCCTGCACGACGCACGGTTCCTCACCCCCCCCCATGAAATGAGGGCGAGGAACCCAAGTCTTGCTAAGTCACCCCGCCATGGCCAGCGGCACGGCGCTCTTGTTGGGGATCTGGATGTCGATTTCCAGCGTCGACATGGTCTCGCCGCGGTCCATCGAGACCTGCAGATAATCCTGGTCGATCTGCACATGCTTGGCGATGACGGCCATGATCTCCTCGCGCAGGATGGAGACGAGGTCTGGCTGGCTGCGGTTGCGGCGCTCATAGGCGAGCAGCACTTGCAGCCGCTCGCGCGCCACCGGCGCGCTGGAGCGCCGCTTGAAGATGTCGAGCAGGTTCATGCCGCCCTCCTTCCCAAAAGACGATCGAGGAAGCCCTTGCGCTCGAAGGGCACGATGACGGGCAATTCCTCGCCCTCCAGCCGCCTGGCGGCGTCGATATAGGCCTTGGCAGCGGAATTGAGCGGCTCCGACAGCGTCACCGGCGAACCGAGGTTGGAGGCGCGCAACACGTCCTGGCTTTCCGGAATGATGCCAAGCAGCGGCACCGACAGGATTTCCAGCACGTCGTCGATGGACAGCATTTCGCCGCGCGACGCACGCGCCGCATCGTAGCGCGTCACCAGCACATGCTTGGCGATCTGCTCGCCCTGCTCCGCCCGCAAGGTGCGCGCGTCGAGCAGGCCGATGATGCGGTCGGAATCGCGCACGGAACTGACTTCCGGATTGGTGACGATGACCGCCTCGTCGGCAAAGCGCATGGCGAGCTGCGCGCCGCGCTCGATGCCGGCCGGGCTGTCGCAGAACACGTAGTCGAACACCGAGCGCAGCTTGTCGATGACTTCGCCGACGCCTTCCTCGGTCAGCGCATCCTTGTCGCGCGTCTGCGAGGCCGGCAGCAGGAACAGCGTCTCGACCCGCTTGTCGCGGATCAGCGCCTGCGAGAGTTTGGCCTGGCCCTGGATGACGTTGACGAGGTCGAACACCACGCGCCGCTCGGCGCCCATGATCAGGTCGAGGTTGCGCAGGCCGACGTCAAAGTCGACCAAGGCCACCTTCTTGCCGGTCTTGGCCACGGCCGCCCCGAGGGCCGCCGTCGAGGTCGTCTTGCCGACGCCCCCCTTGCCCGAGGTGACCACCACTACCTTGCCCATTGAAAAGCCTCCGTTGTTGTTTTCTTGGTCGGGCGACCATCGGCCGCCCCAATATCGAAACGAATGTCAGCTCAGCGTCGAAACCCGCAAGGCGTCCCCATCGAGAAACGCCTGCACCGGCTTGCCGCGCGAAACACCTTCCATTTCCTCGGCGGTGACGTACCAGCCGTCGACCGCCAGAAGCTCCGCCTCGTTCTTGCGGCAGAAGATGCGCGCGCCTCTGTTGCCCAGCGCACCCGCCGAAGCGCGCCCGCGCAGCGTGCCGTAGACATGGATCGAGCCCGCCGCGATGATCTCCGAACCGGACGCGACCGAACCGAGCACGATGACATCGCCATGCGGATGCACGATCGCCTGGCCCGAGCGGATCGGCGCCTTGATCATCAGCGTGCCCGAAGCTTCAACCTGCGGCTCGCTATCGCCCGCCTTGCTTGCGTCAACCTTGCCGTCGCCGGCCTTGGCCGCGCCGGCTTCAGGCGCCCTGCCCTCGGCCTTGCCCTCTTCGGAAACATCCTCCCGCGCCTTGCGGGGCAGCAGCCCATCCGTCGTCGCCTCCTTGGCGCCGACCAGCACCGGCGGCAGGTTGGGCGCGAGTGCGGCGTGGCCGTCGAGCTCGATGGCGTAGATGCGGATGCCGCGATGGCCAAGCACGTCGACCAGCGATTCGATCGCGGCGACATCGGGCTTCAAGGTGTTGAGATCAAGCACCACCGGCCGCCCGGCAAAATAGCCCGGCGAGTTGCCGATCCAGTGGTCGAGCCCCTCGAGCCACACGTCCAAAGGCGCTTCGGGCGTCAGCGTGAAAGCGACGAAAGAGCGGGCACGGAAACGAATGGATTTGGCCTCGAGGGGGGCGGCAAAAGTCACGGCTGGCGAATCCTTACTGAGAGGTAAACGCTAGCGAGGGAATGGTTAATGAATGGTTAATGCGAGGGGGGTGGAGTAAGGTTTCCAGCAGTGCTGCGCGCGGTCAAGAGATGGAGGGTTTTGGGGCAAAGCATAAAATCATCACGTATTTCGTTTTCATCTCTTCCAATTTTTATATAATAATATCAATATATTATAAGAAATTGGAAGAATATTTCACGCAGGCGGTTTCATTTTCTTCCACGGCTATGTAGGCTTCATCGGAGTTGAGGATTTGGGCCGAAATGGATACGCCGTGACAACCACAACGTCGAAATTGGAAAAAGACATAATCAATCTGGCGCGCATCGCCTTATCAGGTCGGACGCAAGACGTAATGCAGATGGTGCATCGGATGGCCAAAAACCATCGCGACAATGCACCAGACCTGTCGAACGGTCTCGTGGAGTTGATGCGGGAAGCTCCCACGCGCGCTTCGCCCCTCCGTCGGCAAACGGAGGCTGTGTTGCCTGTCGACGTCGATACGCGCTTCGCCTTGTTGCGGATCGAAGAAACACCGGCGTTGGATCATGAGCCGATCTTTTCCGCTGAAGTGGACGAAGGGCTATCACGCATCGTTGACGAGCGCGCACACGCGCAGGCGCTCCTGAAGGTCGGACTTGAGCCTACACGGTCGGCCATCTTCACTGGACCGCCCGGAGTCGGCAAAACGATGGCGGCGCGGTGGGTCGCCCGCGCGCTAAAGCGTCCGTTGCTTATCCTCGATCTCGCAGCTGTAATGAGTAGCTATCTGGGCCGCACCGGAACAAATCTCCGGCACGTTCTCGACTACGCAAAGTCGATGGACTGTGTTCTCCTCCTTGATGAATTGGATGCGATCGCCAAGCGCCGTGACGACCGGGGCGAGATCGGTGAATTGAAGCGACTCGTTACGGTCTTGATCCAGCAAATCGATGACTGGCCGGCGACGGGACTGCTTCTTGCGGCGACAAATCACTCTGAGCTTTTGGACCCAGCCATCTGGAGACGTTTCGATCTTTCGATCGAATTTCCGATGCCGGACGCGAGAGGCATATTCTCTTTCGCACAAGCGGCTTTGGCGGGCCACACGGAAAAGTCAGATCAATGGGCGGCAGCCTTGTCTGGGGCGCTGCTCGGCAAATCGTTTAGCGATATTGACCGAGATCTCAAATCGGCTCGTCGCACCGCTACAATCCGGGGCGGCGAACTCACCGACTATCTCACAAATCTTGTTCGACCTGACACCCTCGGAAAACCAGAGAGGATTGCTCTCGCCCGTACACTTGCGAATGAGGGACTAATGTCGCAACGGGCGGCGCAGCAACTCACGGGCGTTGCGCGCGAGACGATTAGGGGTGGTGGAACGTCGATGCTAAAGCCGACGTCACGCGGAAAGCGAGCACGAAATGGCGAAGCGTAATTTCCTCCTGGGAAAAGGCGAACGACTAACGAGCAATGTCGTCGTTCGCGGAGGGGCGCCGAACAAACAGGCCCCCTACACGTTCGCAGAAGCCCGTGAGCGGCTGACGCCCATGCTGGCCGCGACCGTGGAAGCACTCAACGAGTTGCCGGAAGCGGCATGCCCGGATGGTCAGGCCGTTGCGTCGGTGACACTCAATCCCGAATATATCGCCAAATCCTTCTATCCGTCCGATCTGTTTCGGCAGACTGGATTGCAGGCGGTGGGCAGCCGCCCGCGCCGCATCAAGCCAGCCAAGAAATCCAAGGGACGGGAGCCTCAGGAAACGCTCACCACGGAGCTGTTCGTGCTTGGCCCAAAGGATGCGTTCCGTTCGTGGGAACGGTCCCTTCCCGCCTGGGTCTCCGGGACGCATCTTGCGGAAGATATGGTGACGATTGAAGAGATTGCCGCTCCGACGGCGCGTGACAAAATCAAGGGTCCGCTTCCCAAAAGCAAGGACGCGGTGTTCGAAGTCGTCCTTCACACCGATCAGCTTTTCGGAGAAACTGAGGCTCTCCCTGCATTTCAAAAGTATGTCCGGTCGCTCGGTATCGATCAGAAGTTTGACAAGCGCTTTTATGCAGGCGGGCTGTGCTTCCTCGAACTTGAGGCGCCGGTCGCACTCGCTGACGAGATCGCCACGTTCACGATCGTTCGCGCGTTGCGGGAGATGCCGCGGCTTCGAATTCTCCGTCCGGCTTTTCGTACATCCGGCGTGCCGTCGCAGTCACTGACGCTGCCAACGAAACCCGCCCTCGACCCATCCATCAAGACTGCGATATTCGATGGCGGGCTTCCGGCCACGCATCCGCTTGGCCCTTGGTCAACAGCGATCGACGGTCCGCATGTTGGCGCGTCACATCCCGAACTGCTTAAACACGGGCTGCAAGTTACATCGGCGCTGCTATTCGGACCTCTCGATCCAACCAAGCCTGTGCCGGTCCCCTACTCCAATGTCGATCACTACCGCGTGCTCGATATGACGCCCGGGCAAAACCCGCACGAGCTCTACGAGGTTCTCGAACGCATCGACACCGTTCTCAACAATACCGACTACGACTTCGTCAATCTGAGCCTCGGCCCGAGTCTCTCCATTGAGGACGACGATGTCCATGCCTGGACCGCAGTGCTCGACGAACGGTTTTCGCAGGCCGACACACTGGCAACGATCGCCGTCGGCAACAATGGCGAAGGCGACGCCGCCATGGGGTTCAACCGCATCCAAGTGCCGGCTGATTGTGTCAACGCACTCGCGATCGGCGCCGCAGATTCTCCAGATACGCCTTGGCAGCGAGCGGCATATAGCGCCGTAGGCCCCGGCCGCAGTCCGGGCTTGGTGAAGCCGGATTTTGTCGAATTCGGCGGCTCGATGCAAAGACCTTTTCTCGTTGTCGCGGAAGGCGGGGTCAGCAAACTGGATCCAACCGGCGGAACGTCGTTCGCCGCTCCGAGCACGCTCCGTCTCGGGACCGGTATTCGCGCACATTTCGGGCACAATCTCAACCTGCTCGCCGTGCGAACGCTGCTCGTCCACTCGATTGAGGCGAGCGAGATTCCGCACAACGAAGTCGGCTGGGGGCGCCTGGCGCGCAATATCGACGACATCGTTCTTTGCGAGGACGATATGATCCGTGTGATTTATCAAGGCAAAATTTCGCCCGCGAAATACATTCGGGCGATGGTGCCGATGCCCGACAGCGAATTGTCCGGCATGGTCGAGATCACGGCGACGCTTTGCTACAAATGCAACACTGATCCGCATCATCCCGGCAATTATACGCGTGCGGGTTTGCAGGCGACCTTCCGGCCGCATGACGAGAAGTTCAAGAAAGACGATCAGGTTCACCCGAATACCAAGTCGTTCTTCGGCGACCCCGGACTCGGCGCCGGGGAAGACGAACTGCGCCGCGATGCCTGGAAATGGGAGAATTGCCTGCACGCGAGCAGACGGCTCAACGCGAAGAGTCTCAGCCGGCCATCTTTTGACATCCACTACAATGCGCGTCTCGAAGGCCGGAGTTTCTCGCCGGCCGAGCAGCTTCCCTACGCACTCGCCGTGACAGTCCGCGCGCGCAAGATCGCAGATCTTTACGACCAGATCGTACGAAAATACGCCACGGTGCTGGAGCCCATCAGGCCGGTGGTTGACATTCCGGTGCGGACATAGGGAGGCTATTTCGAACTGCGAAGGAACCGAAGATATTCCAACAGTTTGACGTCTTCTTCGGGTGAAAGATTGAGCTCTGTAAAGCTGTTGCGCGCCGGCTTGTGCGCCGAAGTCTTCGAAGTGACGGCGTAGCCCGCCATCTGCATCAGCTGCTCGTAGTTTATTCGGTACACCTGCGCGAGAACATGGAGCACGTTGGGCGACGGTTTCTTGATCTTGCCGTTCTCAATCTGGCTCAAATACGCGTTCGAGACTTCGCGTTTTGTGGCTGTTTCGACCTCCCGCAGTTTCATGCCGCGGTCTTCACGAATCGAGGCCAAATACTGCCCAAGGCTTGCCTTCAGTTCAGTTTTTCGTTCAATCGTGTTATTCATTCTTCACCATAACCGTTTGATTCCTTTCGGATTATAACACTTTTTGCTCAGTCTGTCAAGCGTGCTAATTTCTGCTTGACGTTCTTAGCAAGCTTCTGCTAGTATGCAGAAAGTTGCCGGCAAAGGGATCGGCATCGCCACTTGAAGGAACATAAAAATGGATACCCACGAGAACGGGATCGATCCCGGTGAAGAACAGGTCCTCGACGACATCATCGACCTCGAGGAATACGCCAAGCTTGGCAAGCAGCCCCCGCTCGCGAAAGGATACCGGCTGCAGGTCAACGGCAAGCCGTATGTCATCCTGAAGCCGAATCCGACCGGCGAGGAAATCCTGACGCTGGCGGGTCTCCTGCCCGCCAAGGACTATACGCTCCGCCTCAAAATGGCGGGCGAGCGCCCCGAGAAGATCGGGCTGCACGAACCTATCGACCTGCGCCGCAAGGGTATCGAAAAGTTCAAGGCCTTGCCCCGCGACCAGACGGAG
>NZ_RZPH01000419.1:0-4867 GCF_004022825.1 Mesorhizobium sp. M7A.F.Ca.CA.004.04.2.1 | reverse complement strand
GTGGTGCTGTTCGACAAGGGCAGCGGCGTCAGCTTGCGGCACGCCTCATAAAGCGCGTCGCGCTGAAACGGATTCATGCGACGCGCTTTAGGTCTTTGTTTTTGTGCATGTCGTTCTCCCAAAACCGAGGTCACTTTTGGGCGACATGCGTGAGGCCGCATCCCAGCCTATTTCTGGAAGTAGGTTTCGTAGGGCGTGTCGTTGATCAGCAGGATCACGCATTCCGTGTCGGAGACGCAGGCGTCGTCATGCATCTCATTGGCTTTCTGGGTCCAGTAGGATCCAGGAGGCAGTTCGACCTTGGTCGCCTCGCCGCCATCCATCTGCCAGTGCGCCCACAGCCCCTTTATGACCACCGCGCGATAATCCGCGGTGTGCGCATGGACCGGTGCACGCCAGTTGCCGGGAACCTTCAGCAACGTGCCTGCCGGGCCCTTGGCCCGCTCGCCCCACAATGGGCCAAGACGATGCGGCTGGTCGGGTACTTCCGCCACATAGGGGATCTTGTCGGCCGGCAGGTAGCTGTCCTCGAGGGCAAAGGCGCGCCCGGGAACCGCAAGCATGACGGCGAGTGCGATGACCTTCAGATGATCTGGCATGGTTCTCCTCTTCGGACCGACTGGACGCCGGCCTCTGGCTGCCTGGTTATGGCAAGCTATTGCATGCGGGTGGCCCGGCAATGGCATTGCGTCCGGAAGGCTTGGCAATTCATCCAGACCCGGCAATTCATCCAGACCCTGCGATCCATGGCCGCGGATCCGGGATCGCCTCAGCGGTTTTCGGAGCTGCCGTCGACGGTGCGCAGGTGGCTGGGCGCGATGCCTATGATGCGCTTGAACGCCCGGCTGAACGACGCTTCGGAATCGTAACCCAGTCTGGCGGCGACCACCGAAACCCGCATCCGATCATCGATCAGCCATTGCCGCGCCTGGTGCATGCGTATCCGGGCGACATATCTCGCCGGTGTTTCGCCAACGACGGCCGTGAAGCGTTCGGCGAAGGCCGATCGCGAGGCGCCCATTTCGCGCGCCAGCGCTTCGACAGTCCAGTTCCTGTCGGGCTGCAGATGAATGGCGGCAACTACGCGGCCGATGTCGCGATCCCTGATCGCCGCGATCCAGCCTCTGGTGTCGCCGCCGCTGTTTTCCACCCATGAACGGATGATGCTTGCAGCCAGTACGTCGGCCAGCCGCGCCAGCATGCCGCCGGAACCGGCGCGGTTCATGGTGATCTCGCCGGCCATGGCTTGCAGCAGATGCGGAATACCTGGCTCGCCAGCCATCAATTCCTTGGCGCGCATCATGTCCGGCATCATGCCCAGCAAGGGGTGCGATCCGTCCAGGTTGAAGTGCATGCTGCCGCAAAACAGCAAGATTTTCGGGCCGTGGCCGCCATTGGAGACATTGAAGACATTGTCCTGCAAAGGCTCGACAGTGTAGCTTTCGATCGGCACGGCAGGAATGCCAGGCGCGCTGGCAACGACATGCTCGGCGCCGCGCGGCAAGAGCAACGCATCGCCGGGTGTCAGCTCAATCCATTCTCCGGCTGGCGAGAACAGCCAGCATCCGCGGCGGCCAATGAAGTGAAATCTTGCTGCCTTCTGGGCAGGAAACAACACGGCCCATGGCTCTGAAAGTTCGCAGCGGCCATAGTCGACGCCATCAAGCCGCAATCCGCGCAAGATGTCGGTGAGCGGACCCTCCGAGGCCGGCAAGGCAGTCTTGGGCGAGGTGAAAACCATGCGGATTTTTCTAGAGCAGTTCATCGTTTAACGGAAACGTTGAACCGCTCTATCTCTTTGTTTTGACGCAATTCCGGACGGAAAAACCGCTTCACACTTTTCCTGGAATTGCTTTAGCCTGGAATCACCAGTCCGTCACGGCCTCCATGCGTCGGCTCAGGGCAACGAACTCGGGTCAACGGGTTCCTTCGGAGCTTTCGCCAGGCGTAGGGACGGAGCATCAAACGAAAAACCCGCCTGTGCGGCGGGTCACTGGCGCAAATCAGCACCATAGACAGAAATGTAGCATAGCTGAGGTCACCGAGTCAAGAAAAAATTCCTATCGCGAAAAGCTGCCGGGACCACCGAACTGGCTGCTGCCTTTGGCAAGCTGAGTTCGAAACCCTGTGCGTCAGCTGGCCTGGCGGATATCGGCCTGTTCCTCGGCCCGGAGATGGCTGCGCGCCGAGCCGATGACGCGCTTGAAGGCGCGGCCGAAGGCGGCATCGGATTCATAGCCGAGACGCCAAGAACCATCACGGTTTTCGGGCCGGCGCCGTTGTGATGGCAGCGACGAAGCGGTTCAGGCTGTCCTCGACATAGGCGGCCACTTCGATCGCCGGGTCAAAGCTCCACCACAGCAACGAGCCTTGCCAATGCGAGGCCATCAGCAGGCCGATGTCGCGTGGCGGGTTGGGCGTCTTGGCAAAACAGGCTGCAAGTGTGTCGCACAGGAACGCCTTCCAGGCCGCACCCCGCGCCCTGAGCACGGGATCGCGCAGATCCTCGCGCAGGACAAGCAGGCCTTCGGCATAGGATTCGATGCCGCCATAGGATTGCGACAGCGCCACCAGCAACGCGACCGCACCGGTGGGGGTTCTGGGAACGGTGGCTGCCAGCTTTCTGGTGTTCTCGTCGAGACCGTCCCAGGCGTGCAGCAAAGTGCGCTGTTTCAGCTGCACCTTGTTCTTGAAGCGCTGCACCAGCGTTGCACCGGAGAGACCGCAGGCCTTTGCCAGACGCTCGAAGGTGAGTGCTTCGGGACCATGCTCGTGGATTAGCCGGTGCGCGGTCTCCAGCACCTGCTCGTCGGACTGGGTTTTTGGCCGTGTCATCTTGACATCCCGATATAACCGAATGATCATTTATATATATGGCGCGAACAGCACAAGCCAGCCTTGTCTGATCGATGAGTCCGTTTTTGGGAGAGTTCAATGACGCTGCAAGGGAAAGTTGCTCTGGTCGCCGGCGGGACGCGCGGCGCCGGACGGGGCATAGCGATCGAACTCGGCGCAGCCGGCGCCACCGTCTATGTCACCGGGCGCAGCACGCGCGCCCAGCAATCCGAATATGCCCGGCCCGAAACCATCGAGGAAACAGCGGAACTGGTCTCGGCGAACGGAGGCAAGGGCATCGCCGTTCAGATCGATCATCTGGTGGCCGACGATGTGCGCAAACTGGTCGAGCGCATCCGCACCGAACAAGGCCGGCTCGACATACTGGTGAATGACATCTGGGGTGGCGAGAAACTGTTCGAGTGGGACAAACCGGTCTGGGACCACAATCTGGACAATGGCCTGCGCATGCTGCGGCTCGGCATCGACACGCATCTGATCACCGCGCACCATGCGCTGCCGCTGTTGATCGAACGTCCGGGCGGGCTGCTCGTCGAGGTCACAGACGGCACGGCCGAATACAATGCCGATCACTACCGGCTGTCGCCATTCTACGATCTCGCCAAGGTCGCGCTGACGCGCATGGCATGGGCGCATGCCCAGGATCTCGCAAAACACGACGCAACGTCCGTGTCGCTGACGCCCGGCTGGCTGCGTTCGGAGATGATGCTGGAAGCCTTTGGCGTGAGCGAGGGCAATTGGCGCGACGCCACCACTGAGGTGCCGCATTTCGTCATTTCCGAGACGCCACGTTTCGTCGGCCGCGCCGTTGCGGCTTTGGCGGCGGATCCGGACCGCTCGCGCTGGAACGGACAGTCGCTGTCCAGCGGCGGGCTGGCGCAGGTCTACGGCTTTACCGACCTCGACGGCTCACGGCCCGACGCCTGGCGTTATGTTCCCGAGGTTCAGGACGCCGGCAAGCCCGCCGATGCGACGGGCTATCGATAGGTAATTGGTTCCTGCGCAATTCCGGACGGAAAACCGCTGCGCACTTTTCCTGGAATTGCGTCAGGCGGACCGCCCGTCGAAATCGAAGACCGACAGGGTCGAGGGATCGAGATCGGCCACGCAGTTGATATTGATGTAGGCGCTGCGTTCACGCCCTTCGCGGACATCCTCTGCAAAGGGATGGATGCCGCAGGCCCGGCAGAACCGGTGCGCGATGGCATGGTTGCCGAATGTGTAGGTGCCCAAATCGTCGCCCCAGGCCAGGACCCGCAAGGTCTCATGCGGAATGGCACACAGCAGGGCGCCCTTGCGCGTGCAGATCGAACAATTGCACCTGATGGCACCGGTCAGTTCGGCCTTGAATTCGAAGGCCACCTTGCCGCAGTGGCAGCTGCCTTTGTAGAGCATCGGGCTTTTCCTCGTATTCGACAGGGTGCAAAACTGCCTGCGCCGGGTTAAGTCTGGGCAAGCCATGCACTGGCCGCACCCCCTTAAGACGTTCGAGGCGTCCGGAGTCCGACACCGAAAATGCAATCCGTTCGTGATCATCTGGAAATCATTCTTGCGCGCCTCGCCGCCCGTGCCGGCGAAGAGCACGTGTTCACGAAGCTCTATGCCGAAGCCGCACGGGCCGCGGCTGATGCCAGCGATGCCCGCAAGCGGGCAAGTGTGACGCTAGGGCCGCTCGACGGCACCGTCGTCTCGATCAAGGACCTGTTCGATGTCGCCGGCGAGCCGACCACGGCCGGTTCGCTGATGCGCAAGACCGCGGCGCCCGCCCAAAGCGACGCGGCCATCGTCAGCCGGCTGCGGCAGGCCGGCGCGGTCATCATAGGCAAGACCAACATGACCGAATTCGCCTTCACCGCGATCGGCGACAACAGGCATTTCGGCACGCCTGGCAATGCCGTGGACGCCAGCCGCATTCCGGGCGGCTCTTCCTCGGGCGCAGGCGTTTCCGTCGGCGGCGGCACACTGGGCGACGGTTCGGGTAAGCGGCCCGATCGAGTCCAGCGTGGCGGAC
>NZ_RZPH01000418.1:0-4898 GCF_004022825.1 Mesorhizobium sp. M7A.F.Ca.CA.004.04.2.1 | reverse complement strand
GCGCCGGCCCGCCCGGGCACTAGAATCGTCTTCTCGGCTGAACGGCGCTACCCGGTCCGCCACATCGGCTGACCTCGCGTTTCTCAATTTTCGAGTGCAGTCCGGATCTTTTCGGCATTTTCGGTCAGCACCTCCGGCTTCTCCATTCCTCCCGTGTGCGGCTTCAGCGGGATGCCGTCGAAGCGCGGAATGACATGTACGTGCAGATGATAGACGGTTTGCCCCGATGCCGGCTCATTGAACTGCATGATGGTGACGCCGTCGGCGCCAAAGGCCTTTTTCACCGCCAGCGCCACTTTCTGAACGACGCTCAAGAGATGGCCGAAAATTGACGGGTCGGCGTCGAGCAGGTTGCGCGACGGCGCTTTCGGCACCACCAGCGTGTGGCCCGGCCCCTGCGGCATCACATCCATGAAGGCGATGACAGCGTCATCCTCGTAGACCCGGTGCGAGGGAATTTCGCCGCGCAGGATCTTGGCGAAGATGTTGTCGGTATCGTAGGCGGCCTCGGTCATGGCGAACGCTCCGGATTGTGCCTTTCGTGTAGCGAAACGGTGGAAAATCGGCAAGACGATCGGACGAAGTCGGCCCTGCTCGTCAAGGCAGCCCTGTTGCTACTCCTCCAGATCCTTGCGGAACGGGGTGTGCTCTTCCAGATATTCGCTCATCCGCTCCACCTCGTGGCGTTCGCGCCTGAGGTAGTCGGCGACGGCGTTGCGCAGGCCGGGGTGCGCAATGTAGTGCGCGGAATGCATGATCACCGGCCGGTAGCCGCGCGCCAGCTTGTGCTCGCCCTGCGCGCCTGCCTCGACAACCTTCAGCTTGCGTTCGATGGCGAAGTCGATCGCCTGGTGATAGCAGACCTCGAAATGCAGGAAAGGATGGTCCTCGATGCAGCCCCAGTTGCGGCCATAGAGTGCGTCCGAACCGATGAAATTGATGGCGCCGGCGATATAGCGGCCATTGCGCCTGGCCATCACCAGCAGGATGTCGTCGGCCATGCGTTCGCCGATCAGCGAGAAGAATTGACGGTTGAGATAGGGCCGGCCCCATTTGCGGCTGCCGGTGTCCATGTAGAAGGCGAAGAAATCGTCCCAGGCCTTCTCCGTGAGGTCCTTGCCGGTCAGCCGATCGATCGAAATGCCTGGGGCAAGCGCTTCACGCCTTTCCTTCTTCATCGCCTTTCGCTTGCGCGAGGCAAGGGTGGCGAGGAAGTCGTCATAGGTCGAAAAACCTTCGTTGAAGAAATGGAATTGCTGGTCGGTGCGGTGCAGGAAGCCTGCCGCTTCCAGCACTTCCACATCGCTCTCTTGCGCGAAGGTGACATGCGCGGAAGAGACGCCGAGTTTTTGCGTCACCGCCTTCAGGCCCGCCGCGAGACCGGCCTTCACTTTGGCGCTGTCCTCGCCTTTGCTGACCAGCAGGCGAGGGCCGGTGACCGGGGAGAACGGCACGGCACTTTGCAGTTTGGGATAGTAACGGCCGCCGGCGCGCTCGAAGGCATCCGACCAGCCATGATCGAACACATATTCGCCCTGGCTGTGCGATTTGAGATAACAGGGCACCGCGCCCAGCAATCTGCCTTGCCCGTCCTCCAGCCTGAGGTGATGGCCCTGCCAGCCGGTGCGCCGCACGGCGCATCCAGAATCTTCGAGTGCGCTTAGAAAAGCGAAGGAAACCAAAGGATTGTAACTGGTTTCTGAATCTCCGCGCGCGGTTCCGGCAAAGCCGTTCCATTCATCACAGGTGAAGGCGCCAATGCCGGCGGCGACGCGGATCGAATAGTCAGCATTGGCCGTTTGTCCGTCACCCTCGTCGCCCTGATCCATGAGGCTTATTTAAGCTCCGTCCGGCCTGGTACAAGTCACGTTTCAGACACTCAGGCGACTTTGACCAGATCGGGCTCGAACCCCTCGAACGTCATCTGGTCGGCATATCTGAAGGTCAGGTCGACCGCCGGCTGGTCGTGCACCGTCCAGGTGATAACAGGCATTTTCAGCCTTTCGCGCACGAAGCTGACGAATGGGTTCGGCAGGTCGCCGGCCGCGTAGGAGGTGAAGGCGATGTCGTGCGCCAGCATGGCGAAATGCGCCTCGATCAGCCCGACGTCCTTGCCGTAGGCGGTGAGACCCCCGGGGATACCCGGCGCGTCTTTCGGAAAATCGCGGACCAGCCAGTGGTCGAACGACATGATCGCCGCCTTGCCCTTGTAGCGCTTGAGCATCTTGCCGACGCTTGCCACCAGGCCTTCGTCATAGCCGGGCGTGCCTTTCAACTCGACCACCAATGGCACGCGGCCGTCGACCAGGTGGAGCATTTCCTGCAGCGTCGGCACATGGTCCGCCGTGCCACCGACCCTGAGCGCCGCGAGTTCTGCTGCGGTGCGCTGCCAGACGAAACCATCCTGGCCGGTCAGGCGCTTGAGATCTCCGTCATGGATGATGACAGGAACGCGGTCGGACGACAGGTGGACGTCGCATTCGATGGCATAGCCGCGTTCGGCGGCCGCAGCGAAGGCTGACAGCGTGTTTTCCCAGCGCGTCTTGTTCATGTCGTGGAAGCCGCGATGGGCGACGGGCCGGGCGGTCAGCCAGGATAGGTCGGTCATATCTGTCCCCTGGCTCATTCGATTTCGAAGACGGCTTCGATTTCCACTGCGGCATTAAGCGGCAGGCAGGCGGTGCCGACGGCGGAGCGCGCATGCTTGCCACGCTCGCCAAGGGCCGCCACCAGGAAATCGGAGGCGCCGTTGGCAACCAGATGCTGCTCGGCGAACTCAGGTGTCGAGGCGACGAAAACGGTGATCTTCACCAGACGGCTAATCTTCTCGAGGTCGCCGAGTGCTGCCTTGGCCTGCGCCAGAATGTTGATCGCGCAGTATTTTGCCGCATCCTTGCCACCTGCGGTATCGAGATCGCGACCTAACAGCCCGCTCGCCTGCAGCTTGCCGTCCTTGAGCGGCAATTGTCCGGCGGTGAACAGCAGATTGCCGGTCCGGCAATAGGGCACGTAGTTGGCGGCGGGCGCGGCGGCGACGGGAAGCGTCACACCCAGATCGCTTAGCCGCTTTTCGATTGTTTCACTCATGGTATTTCCCTATTGCTTGGTGACGCCGCGCCGGCCGGGCCGAAATTGCTATTTTTGCCTCGCTTCCGCCACGACTTTTTTTAAGCTGGACCATCTTTCCCTGCGGCCTGCCATCAGTCGCGACGATCGGAGTACCTCATGCGCGCAACGCGCCTCGCATTCCATGCCGTCCTGTTGTCGGGGGTCTTCTCGATAGGCCCTGCCTTCGCAGCGCCGGCGTTGCAAGCCCACCGCGCCGTCTACGATCTTACCTTGAAAAAAGCGTCCGATCAGTCCGGCATCACAGGCATATCCGGCCGCATGGTCTATGAGTTCAATGGCTCGGCCTGCGAAGGCTATACGGTGAAATTCCGCTTCGTCACCCAGATCGTCACCGCCGACAACACCAGGCTGACCGACCAGCAGACGACCACTTTCGAGGACGCCGAAGGCAAGACATTTTCGTTCGTGACAAAATCCTTCGTCGACCAGAATCTCGACAAGGAGGTCAAGGGCATCGCCACCAAAGAGACCAAGGGCCTGAAGGTCGACATCGACAAGCCTGAAAAGAACAGCGTCGAGCTGGCGACAACCCAATTCCCGACCCAGCATCTGGTCGAGCTGATCGGCAAGGCCGAAAAGGGCGAGAATTTTTACGAAACCAACCTGTTCGACGGTTCCGAAGACGCCAACAAGGTGATGACCACCACCGTCGTGGTCGGCAAGAAAACCGATGCCGACAAGGCCGACCCGGAAGCTTCGGCACTGGCAAAGCTCGCTACCGACAAATACTGGCCGGTCGACATCGCCTATTTCGACGACACCAACAAGACGGGCGAAGAGGTGCCGGAATACCGTATCAGCTTCAAGCTGCATGAGAACGGCATCACCCGCGATCTCGTCATGGACTATGGCGACTTCTCGATGACCGGCAAGCTGGTCAACCTGTCGCTGTTCGACCAGACGAAACCCTGTCCCGCCAAATAGTGCCGGTCTAGGCAGTTGATTTACCACGACACGGCGTGGTCGTAACGATCGACTTGAACGTGCCGCAATCGTCTCTCAACCTCTCCCCGGCGTCCAGGCGCGAGGGGGATCAGCTTGAGCAGGATCGATACATTCGTGGCGCCGCGGCCCAACCCGGCACTGATCAGGGCCATGACATCCGTCAACCGGATCGTCATGCTCCGCGGCATTCCCGGATTTCGGGATATCTTGCCGTTCAATCGCCTGGCCGGTCTGCGCGGCGTCTCAAATGTCCGCCATATCGACTTTCCCCACGCCGACCTTGAGCGGCTGAAGGCCAGTTGCGGGGCAGGGAAGGCGACCTTCATCACGCCCAATCATCCCGAGTTCTTCACCGACTGGATGATCGATAAGGAAATCGTGTCGCAGGTCAGCCCGCTCACGGCCTCATGGGCAACCAATGGTGTCGTCAACGGCCTTGGCCGGCTGATGCAGAAGTTCTGGCTGGCCAACAACCTCATCGCTCAGATTCCCGGCAATAGCGGGGCAGCCAAGGAACACTCCATCGCCTGGGCCTTGAAAGGCCATGGCGTGCTGCTGCATCCCGAAGGCGGCGTCGGCTGGCATGCCAATGTCGTTGCGCCTTTGCTGCCGGGTGCCATCGAGATGGGGCTGGAGGCCCTCAAGCGCGGCCGGGCCACGGATTCCGATTTCAAGGTCTGGATCGCGCCAGTCGTGTGGAAGCTCGCCTTCACCGGGAATGTCGAAGCGGCGCTGGCGAAGGAATGCGCTTATGTCGAGAAAAGCCTGAAAATAGAACGCCTTGCGACCGACACGCTGCCGCAGCGCATCCACCATGTCTATTC
>NZ_RZPH01000417.1:0-4915 GCF_004022825.1 Mesorhizobium sp. M7A.F.Ca.CA.004.04.2.1 | reverse complement strand
ATATGGCCAAGGCCGGCCGAGCCATTGTCGACGCCGGGACGGAGACTTAATTATGCTGGACCAAAAGCAACACTTGAGATTTAAGTGAAATGCTCTACCTTTTGGTGACGCTGAATCGCCAGCGCCGATCGACAAGTGAATTTATGGAATCAGACGCCATTGCCCCCATGGCGTCGGGATGAACAGGAAGCATGGGGGATCGATGGTCTCGACAAAGCTAATCGTGAACGCCGAATCGGCGGCAGAGTTTCTCATGCTGATGGGCAATGAGAAGCGACTGTTGATCATGAGCTACCTCGCCGAAGGTGAGATGTCGGTTGGAGCCATTGCCGAGAAGGTGATGCTCAGCCAATCCGCCCTGTCCCAGCACCTCGCCAAGTTGCGGGCGCTCGACCTAGTCGAGACCCGCCGCGACCGGCAGATGATCTACTACTCCTGCAAATCCGACGCCGTGCGAGAACTGCTTGTCATGCTGGACGGCATTTTCGGCAGCGGCAAGGATGATCTGTCCCAGATGGCGCACCGTTTGCGCCGTGCTGGAACCTGACCACATAGCGCCGATCTCGCCGGCGTTTTCAGAGCGACATGCGCCCATCCGGGGCGCATAAAGCTGGCTGATTGTCCCGAATCGTCGCATCGTGCTTTCCAAACCAGGTGAGCGCCGGGAAGCGGTCCGGATTTTCGGGCCGATGCGACGGTCGCGAGGAATGCATGGATCCCATTCGCATCGACGACCCGCAAGATCCGCGCGTCGCTGCGTATCTCGACATTCGCGAGCGTGACCTCGCCGGCCGGCAAGGCCGCTTCGTCGCCGAAGGCAAGGTGGTGCTCGACCTGCTGCTCTCGACCGGGCGCTTTGCCGCCGAATCGATCCTGGTCCTGGAAAACCGGCTGGCAGGTCTCGACAACATCCTGAGCAAGGCGCCCGCCGACCTCCCGGTCTATGTCGCCACCAGCGCGGTGATGGACGCTATCGCCGGATTTCATATGCATCGCGGCATCCTGGCCATTGGCCGCAAGGGAGAGCCGCAGCCGGCCGAAGACCTGCTCGACGGCTTGCCGCCTCGGGCGCTGGTCGTGGTGCTCGTCGGCATCGCCAACCATGACAATGTGGGCTCGATCTTCCGCAATGCCGCCGCCTTTGGCGCTGACGCGGTCCTGCTGGATGCGACATGCTG
The DNA here is from genome assembly GCF_004022825.1 of Mesorhizobium sp. M7A.F.Ca.CA.004.04.2.1. Classification (NCBI taxonomy): domain Bacteria; kingdom Pseudomonadati; phylum Pseudomonadota; class Alphaproteobacteria; order Hyphomicrobiales; family Phyllobacteriaceae; genus Mesorhizobium; species Mesorhizobium sp. M7A.F.Ca.CA.004.04.2.1. The sequence goes on along the minus strand of NZ_RZPH01000417.1, from coordinate 3,737 downwards.
CGACCCGCTCTATCGCAAAGCGATCCGCGTTTCGGTCGGCGCCGCGCTCAAGATCCCTTTCGCATCGTTCTCCGACACCGCCGGCTTCACGACGATGCTCGCCCGACGTGGCTTCGATCAATTCGCGCTGTCGCCACGCGGGAAGACCGACATCCGCGATGCGCAGCGCAGCAAGCGCCTGGCGCTCTATCTCGGCACCGAGGGCGAAGGCTTGCCGGACGACCTGCTCGCAAGCCTGCACGACGTGCGGATCACCATGGCGGAAGGCTTCGACAGCCTGAATGTCGCCGCGGCTTCAGCCATTGCGCTGCATCATTTTTCGGCCAGAGCAATTCCAGGAAAAGTGTGAAGCGGTTTTCCGTCCAGAATTGCGTCAAAGCAAAGAGTTAGGGCATTTCGCCGTTTCCGTGAAACGGTGAAATGCTCTAAGGAGGCCTGATTCAGCTTGTCGCGTCAGCCTTCTGCAGCGCGCGCACGCGGTCGGCAAGACTGCGGTCACCGTTGCCGGAGCGGGCGTCCGACGGTACTGCCAATGCCTTGGCGATCGGCGAACCAGGCCCCTCGAGCTTCGCCGTCAGATGGACGACCTCCGCCGCCAGCGCGTTCATCTGCTCGCGCAAGGCGGAGCTGCTGTCCGTGGCCTTGGACGCGGCCAGTGCGGTGAGGTCGGCCTTCAGCCGCTTGTTCTCGCGCGCCAGCGCCGTCAGCCTCGCCTCGAGCTGCTCACGGTCACTGTCGAGCTTGGCGATTGCCTTGTCCAAATCATCACTCCTGGCGACATCGCCGCCTTTGCCGACCAGCCGCAAGGCTGGCGCGCTGTCTTCGGATTTCGATCTTTCGCGCATGCGTGCCAGTTCCTTTTCGCGGCGGTCGAGTTTGTCTTCGCGATCGGCAAGTGTGGCCAGCAGCCGTTCGACCTTCTTGTCGAGTTCGGCGGTCCTTTTCTTCTCGGCTTTCAGGGCCTCCCGCGCGGCCTTGCTTTCGGCCGCGATTTCCTGGCCGCGCCTGTCGGCTTCCTTGCGCTGGCCGCGCAGCATCGCAATGTCACTGGCGAGCTTCTGCATTTCGGACTCTCGCGCCACGAGTTCGATCTGCCGGCTGCTCGAGGAAAAACTGGCGTCGTCATACATGCGCTCCAGCTTTTGCAGCTCAAGTGCACGCTTTTCCAGCTTGCGTTCGGTTTCCTTCAGACGCTCCGAAAGCTGCTGCAACTCGCCCTCTCGCTGGCGCAGCGCTTCGTTCTTCGCACCCAGTTCGGTCAGCGCCTGGTTCTTGTCCGTCCGCTCGACCGCCAGGCCCTTCATGGCCTCGCGACCGCGATTGATCTCGACCAGTTGTTCGGCCGTCTTCTCTCGCAACGCCTTGACGCTGATTTCCAGGCGGCGCGTCGTCATGGCGTATTCGGCGCGGATGCGATCCTTGTCCGCCTGGATTTCGGTTTGCGTCAGAGGGATCGAGGATTCGACGCGTCTGCGTGTAAGCGTGACCGCACGACGCCATATGGCCGGAGCCACCATGAGCGCCAGAAAGCCAGCACAGAGAAAGCCGAGGACGAAGAACAGGACCGACTGGACCAAGTGACTACCCGTTGTGGCCGGTAAGCATCAAACCAGATAAACCAAAAGCGCATGGAGCGCTTTGACTGTGCCACGTTGACATGGCGGAAATCCAGCGTTGCGGCAAGGGTTTGCCGCAACGCCACGAGTTTAATGCATGTCGACCCAAAAGCGGTCCCGGTTTTGTGCAACGACAGCCAAGGACTTCAGCTTAGAACGGATTCCAAGTGGCGCGCTCGGTAAGCTTCAGATAGCCGAGATTGACGCCAAGCCGGGCACCGACACCGGTGCGGATCGGCACCAAAACCACATTGTTGTTCTTCAGCACGTTGAAGCCGACGCCAGCCACCACATAGGCCGAACCGGCGACGCCGCCATAGCGGTTGTAGAGGCTGCCCACATCGTCGAGATTGTAGACCAGCATCATCACCCGCGACCCCTCGCCGCCGAAATCCCAGCCGAGCGATGGGCCTTGCCAGAACACTTTGTGGTCGCCGGCATTCTTGGTGTAGAGCGTGCCTTCGCCATAGGTCAGGCCACCGATCAGCGCGCCCGAGCCCTCTTCGCCCAGCAGATAGCCGTTGGGCAGGCCGTAGGAAGCAAAAATCTTCTCGACGACTGTGGCGAGCCCGCCTGATGTCGCGCCGAAGAACTTGTGACCGGAATCGACAATCTCCTGAGCGGTGTATTCCTGGGCCCGCAGGGCTGAAGTCGAGAAGACGAGAACGCCCAGGAGCGTGACCGCCATTGAGAAGACACGGAGAAAGCTCCGGTCGTAGTATCGGGAAAACATGCTTCCAATCTCCGTCAGGGAGCACCTTCGCCGACGCCTCGCACCCCGTACGGCTCTTTTAGCCGGCCGTTAAGGGTAACTGTTAGGGGCAAACTATGCCGTAATCCTTTTTCAACCATTAAGCTCCCACATGAACATGGCGGTTCGAAGGCTGTTTGGGGTCGCTCAAGTGGGGCCGGCAGCCTGCGTGAACACGCCATTTGCCACAACCACAATTTGGATTTGTTGCTGCACGCACGGGCGCTGTGTATTCAGAAAGCCCGAGGAGAGAGTGTGTGATTCGTGTGGCAGGCGACGATCGATCGCCCGGCCATGAGTTGTGAGATTTTGCAGGGATTTTTCGCCGATGGCCGATCTGTTCACCCTTTCCGCACCCGATCTGGCAGCGCTTTTGTGCAGCCGGGTCTGCCACGATATCATCTCGCCGGTCGGCGCGATCAACAACGGGCTCGAATTGCTTGATGAAGGCGGCGCCGACGAGGACGCCATGAAGCTGATCCGTCAGAGCGCCCGCAACGCTTCGGCCCGCCTGCAGTTCGCCCGCATCGCCTTTGGTGCCGCCGGCTCGGCCGGCATGTTGATCGATACCGGCGATGCCGAAGCGGTCGCCATCGCCTTCCTCAAGAACGAAAAGCCGGAACTGACCTGGAACGGGCCCCGCGCGTTGCTGCCCAAGAACAAGGTCAAGCTGCTGCTCAACCTGATCCTCGTCGCCAATGCCGCCATTCCGCGCGGCGGCAAGCTTTCCGTGACGCTGGAAAATCTTGAGACCGAACCTCGTTTCGCGCTTGCGTCGGCTGGCCCGATGCTGCGTGTGCCGCCGAAATTCCTCGAACTGCATTCCGGCCACAAGCCGGAGGAACCGATCGACGCGCATTCCGTGCAGCCCTACTACACGCTGCTTCTGGCGCGCGAAGCCGGCATGACGATATCGATCCACGCGACGCCGGAAGAAATCGTGCTTTCTGCGGCCTGATTGCGCAGCCGATAAAGCGAAGTATTTCTACATTGAAATCTGTAATTCCAGCTCATCGACTTGAGATGCGTCTGGTCGTCCAGGCAGCGCCAAAGCATTCGCGAATAAAAGTAGGCACCTGCCTATCTTTGTAAAAATTTTACCTAACGCCTTTTCGGCTTCTTTACCAGATTGGCCTATGGTGCGTCCTGGATGCCCCCGACGCTACCGGACTGCCAGAAGGCAAAGAGGACCCGGAAATGAAACGCTGCATGTTCGTCGACGATTCAAGCGTCATCAGGAAGGTTGCAAAACGCATCCTGGGCGGCTCCGAAATGATTGTCATCGAGGCCGCCAGCGGACTGGACGCGCTGGAGATGTGCGCCGCCGATATGCCCGACATCATCGTCGTCGATGGCGCCTTGCCTGACGT
>NZ_RZPH01000416.1:0-4915 GCF_004022825.1 Mesorhizobium sp. M7A.F.Ca.CA.004.04.2.1 | reverse complement strand
GTTTCGCATACACCGATGCGAAGAGGCGGATTCCGTGCTCGGAATCCGGTCTTTGTCTCAACGGCCCAGGGAGGGGTTCTTTTGGGCCATCAATCGAGGAAAATCCGGCAATGACAATTATTTCCGCCGTCATCGCCTGCGGCCTGCTTTCAATCCTTTACGCCATCTGGGCGACACGTTCGGTCCTTGCGGCCGATCAAGGCAATGCACGCATGCAGGAAATCTCCGCGGCTATCCGCGAGGGCGCACAAGCCTATCTGGCGCGTCAGTACACCACCATCGCCATCGTTGGCGTCGTCGTCCTCGTGCTCGCCTGGTGGCTGCTGTCCATCACCGCCGCGATCGGCTTCCTGATCGGTGCGGTGCTTTCGGGCGCCGCCGGCTTCATCGGCATGCATGTCTCCGTTCGCGCCAACGTTCGTACGGCGCAAGCCGCATCGAACAGCCTCGCTGCCGGCCTCGACATCGCGTTCAAATCGGGCGCCATCACCGGCATGCTGGTTGCTGGCCTGGCCTTGCTCGGCGTGTCGATCTACTACCTCATCCTGACCCACTTCATGGGCCTCCAGCCCAATGACCGCATCGTCATCGACTCGCTGGTCTCGCTCGGCTTCGGCGCATCGCTGATCTCGATCTTCGCCCGTCTCGGCGGCGGCATCTTCACCAAGGGCGCCGACGTCGGCGGCGATCTCGTCGGCAAGGTCGAAGCCGGCATTCCCGAAGATGATCCGCGCAACCCGGCCACCATCGCCGACAATGTCGGCGACAATGTCGGCGACTGCGCCGGCATGGCCGCTGACCTGTTCGAAACCTATGCGGTGACCGTCGTCGCCACCATGGTTCTGGCTGCCATCTTCTTTGGCGGCACCGCCGTTCTGGGTGCGGCCATGCTTTATCCGCTCGCCATCTGCGGCGCCTGCATCCTCACCTCGATCGTCGGCACCTTCTTCGTCAAGCTCGGTTCCAACGGCTCGATCATGGGCGCGCTCTACAAGGGCCTGATCGTCACCGGCCTGCTGTCCATCGTCGGCCTCGGCGTCGCCACACAGGTGACGCTCGGCTGGGGCGAGATCGGCACAGTCGCCGGCATGGTCATCACCGGCAAGAACCTGTTCATATGCGGCCTGATCGGCCTCGTGGTGACCGGTCTCATCGTCGTCATCACCGAGTACTACACCGGCACCAACAAGCGCCCGGTCAACTCCATCGCTCAGGCGTCGGTCACCGGTCACGGCACCAACGTCATCCAGGGCCTTGCGGTCTCGCTGGAATCGACGGCGCTGCCGGCGATCGTCATCGTCGGCGGCATCATCTCGACCTATCAGCTTGCCGGCCTCTTCGGTACGGCGATCGCGGTCACGACGATGCTCGGTCTTGCCGGCATGATCGTTGCGCTCGACGCCTTCGGCCCGGTCACCGACAATGCCGGCGGCATTGCCGAAATGGCCGGCCTGCCCAAGGAAGTGCGCCAGTCCACCGACGCGCTCGACGCGGTCGGCAACACCACCAAGGCGGTGACCAAGGGCTACGCCATCGGTTCGGCCGGTCTCGGCGCACTGGTGCTGTTTGCCGCCTACTCGAACGACCTGAAGTTCTTTGCCGCCAATGGCGACAAATATCCCTACTTCCAGGGCATGGGCGAGATCTCCTTCGATCTCTCCAACCCCTACGTCGTCGCCGGCCTGATCTTCGGCGGCTTGATCCCATATCTGTTCGGCGGCATCGCCATGACGGCCGTCGGCCGCGCGGCGGGCGCCATCGTTGAGGAAGTGCGCAAGCAGTTCCGCGAGGATCCGGGCATCATGGCCGGCACCTCGAAGCCGAACTACGCACGCGCGGTCGATCTGCTGACCAAGGCGGCGATCCGCGAGATGATCATCCCGTCGCTGCTGCCGGTGCTGGCACCGCTCGTGGTCTATTTCGGCGTGCTGTTGATCTCGGGCTCGAAGGCGTCCGCCTTTGCAGCGCTGGGTGCCTCGTTGCTCGGCGTCATCGTCAATGGCCTGTTCGTCGCCATCTCGATGACCTCTGGCGGCGGTGCCTGGGACAACGCCAAGAAGTCCTTCGAAGACGGCTTTGTCGACAAGGACGGCGTCAAGCATCTCAAGGGTTCCGAGGCGCACAAGGCTTCGGTGACAGGCGACACGGTCGGCGATCCCTACAAGGACACCGCTGGCCCGGCCGTCAACCCGGCGATCAAGATCACCAACATCGTCGCGCTCTTGCTGCTGGCCGTGCTCGCGCACGGCTGATCAAGGCTTCAGCCCGAAAAAACCCGCGGGAGCGATCCCGCGGGTTTTTTGTTGAGGCAAAGCCAAACTATCCTTCAGCGCTCGCTTTCGCCCGGTCTTCGCAATGCGTGCGCTGGCACCTTATGCCGGGCCCAGCGTCGTGTTTTCAGTGGTGGCCACTGCAGCATGCCAGTGGCCGTGCCCTGACTGGTGACCCATAACAAAAACCCGCAGGATCGCTCCCGCGGGTTTTTGGTCGCCTGAGATGACGAGGCTTCCGGGAATGGAAGCCGAAGGGAACTAGACGCCGCCGCCGGGAATGCCGGGCGCCAGCTTGCTGGCACCGTTGATGACCTGGCTGAGGAAGTTCTGGTCCTTGCCGCCGGTCGGTGTGGTGCGCGAGATGAAGTCGAACATCTTGCCATCCTTCTTCCCGTAATTGGCGATCTGGGTGACACGGCCATCGGCGCCGAAATAGACAGCCAGCACATGCTGGTCAATGAGCCGTGGCTTGTCGAAGGCGACGTAGCGCTTGCGCGTCTGCGAAATGTAATAGAATGCCTCGTTGTCGAAGGTCGCGGTCGTCGACGGCGTGCCGAGCGCCAGAAGCACCTGCTCGCGGCTCGAACCGACCGGCACCAGGTCGATTGCCTGCTGGTCTATGACGTAACCTTGCGTCAGCGTCTCGCTCGGGCTGAGATCGCCCATCATCTTGGAGGTGTGGCAGGCGGACAGTGCCGAAACGATCATCAGCAGCGAGATCGCGCCGGCGGGCCTGGACGAGAAGGTCGACTTGAAATTCAGCGCGCGCAACAACAACTCCATTAGCTGGCCGCAACTTGCGCTGGGCCGCGAAACCGGTAAACCAGCTTGCTTGCCGATGCAACAAGCCCACTTCAACAAACGGTCCCCAGGAGACCATCCCCAATGTTCCAGCGCTTTTTTGGCCGCGAACGCTACGCCAACCGCGCTATCACCGAGGCGCTTTACGCACAAATCGTGGCGGCGGCGCGGCAGACTGTGTTTTATTCCCACTGGAATGTGCCAGATACGCCGCTTGGCCGTTTCGAGATGCTGTCGCTGCACATGTTCCTGTTCCAGCACAGGTTGCGCGGGGAGAGCGGTGCGGCGCAAGAGGTCGCCCAGGTGCTGATCGACGAGTTCTTCCTTGACGTCGACCATTCGTTGCGGGAATTGGGCATTGGCGACGTTGGCGTGCCCAAACGCATGAAAAAACTGGCAAAGATGTTTTATGGCCGTACCGCTGCCTATGATGATGCCCTGGAAAGAAACGACCATGACGGGCTGACCGCGGCTCTTGCCCGCAATGTCCGGCCCGACACGGGCGCCTGGGCGGAAGCATCGCTGCTGGCCAACTATGTTACCGACGCGCGCAGTCATCTGGCCGCGCAGCCATCCGAATCGATTGTCTCCGGCACGCTGACCTTTCCCGCCGCCAAGGAGGTTGAACAATGAAGCATGTTGACCCGCAAAGCCCGGTCTCCTTCCGCGCCAACATTACGCGCCTGCCGCAGAAGGGCCTGCCGCTGGTTATCGAGGCCGATGCCGCACAGCGTGCGGCACTGGCCGAGGAGCACGGGCTGATTTCGGTCGAATCCTATCGCGCCGAGCTTCTGGTCGCGTCATGGAAGCGCAATGGCGTGAAGATCAGCGGCCGCGTCGAGGCCGACATCACTCAGGCCTGCATCGTCACGCTCGAGCCTGTCGAAGCACATATCGACGAACCGGTCGAAGCGCTGCTGCTGCCCGAGGATTCCAAGCTCGGACGGCAGGGCTTCGATGGTGGCGGCGAGATCCTGCTCGATGCGGAAGGCCCTGACAGTCCAGAGACATTTTCCGGTGACACGATCGATGTCGGGGCACTCGCCGAACAGTATTTCGGGCTCGCCATCGACCCCTATCCGCGTAAGCAGGGCGCATCGCTCAATGCCGGCAGCGAGACCGAACCGGCGGAGAATGAATTTCAGCAAAAACTGCGATCCTTGCTGGGAAAATCCTGAAAAGCTCGCCCGCGACGGAAAAGTCGGTTGTGCGGCAGCCCAAAACCGTTATTTTCGCCGAACCTTCGCGGTCGCTCAAGCGACCTGCCGCCTAACCGTGAGATAAATACCGCGTGATCAGGATTTCCATCGATGCCATGGGCGGCGATCACGGACCAGCCGTGGTCATACCAGCGCTCATGACGGTCGCGACCCGTCGTCCCGACATCCGCTTCGTCATCTTCGGGCGTGAGGAAGTCGTGCGCCCCGAACTTGCCAAATTTCCCAAGCTCGCCGAGATCAGCGAATTCTTCCATTGCGAAGTTGCGGTCAGGATGGACGACAAGCCGAGCCAGGCGCTGCGCCACGGCCGCTGGAAGTCATCGATGTGGAAGGCCGTCGAAGCGGTCAAGGCCGGCACAGCCGACGCCTGCATTTCCGCCGGCAACACCGGCGCGCTGATGGCGATGTCGAAATTTTGCCTGCGCACCATGGCCACCATCGATCGCCCAGCAATCGCAGCCCTTTGGCCAACATTGCGCGGCGAAAGCGTGGTGCTGGACGTCGGTGCGACCATTGGAGCCGATGCGCAACAGCTCATTGATTTTGCCATTCTCGGCACCGGCATGGCGCGCTCGGTCTTCGGCATAGCCCGGCCCAGCGTCGGCCTGCTCAATGTCGGCG
>NZ_RZPH01000415.1:0-4931 GCF_004022825.1 Mesorhizobium sp. M7A.F.Ca.CA.004.04.2.1 | reverse complement strand
GGGTAAACCCAAAGATGCGGCCGGCACCAATCCTGGCGCCGCGCGAGATCTGTTGCCCGGCCGGGGTTTCGATATAGATCCCCTGATGCGTCGCCTGGATGTCGAACGACAGCAGGCGAAGATCTTCGATATGATGGCCGGTGCCGGCGCGAATGCCTTGCTGCACGCCTTCCGTCACCAGGCTGCGCACCTCGATATCCTTGGCCCCTCGCAGCACCAGGCCATAAAGGCCATCCCTGGACTTGGCACTGATGCGAAGGCGTTTGTACTTCAACACCGATCCGGCGGGCGCAGCGCTGCGGGTGAACGCGACGGCCGCGCCAAGTTGAACGCCGCCAAGCTGCGTCCAGTCGATATCCACCTCGATATCGCTCACCGGCCAGTCGTCGTCACTCTCTGCATCAAAACCGTTCAAATAGGCGCTCACGCGAGCGCGGCGGACAAACACGTGACTTGTGCCGGAAACCTCGTCGTTGATGGTGACGATGTTGCGCGCCGTATCGCCCCTGGCGTCGTCGATGTAGACCCAGCTGGAATCGGCAATGCGGTAGTGGTCGCCTTGCGTACCGGTGAGCGTGCCATGCTCGATCGTGACGCCGGAGATGCCGCTGATGTTGAAGACGCCAAAGCCGTTCGCAGCCGCGACATGATTCCAGGCGCCGTTAACCTTCGGCGCGATGATACGGTTGTCGCCCTTCAGGTTGAAAAGGTGCATGGCGTCCTCGGTACGCTGCAAAAGCGCCCTGTCATCAAACTCGACCGTCAACCCCTGCGGAATGTCGATATTGCCGGCCAGCGAGAATGTGCCAGCCGGGATGATCAGCCTGCCCTGCCCGGCGGCAGCAATGGCGTTGACGATCGCGGTCCTGTTGTTGCCGGCTGCCGTGTCGGCGCCCGCCGCGCGAATGTTGATCTCCTTCGACCTCGGTGCGTTGATGATGTCGAAGCCGGCTTTCGCTCCACCTTGCAGCGTGATCGCCAGACCGCCCCCGCCAGCCAAAATGGTGCCATTCTTCCTGTAGAGGGCTTGGCCGTCGCCGACCTGCGAATAGCCGGCAGTCCTGATATAATCCGGCGCAACCGCCGGCGAATAGGCTTCCGCCGTCGCCTTGGTCGCAAATTGCGGATCGAGCACGGTCGTCATGGCGCCCGTCGCCACATCCGCCGCCGCCTGGGCCTGGTCGATGATGCCTTGCGCGGCTGCCTGGATATCGCCGACGGTGTCGTCGGACTGGTAAAACGACAGCACAATGTCATCGGTGCCGATCACAGGGTTCAGCGTCTGGAAGGCAAAGCTGCACTCACCCCGTCAACCGTTTTTTGAGAAAAAATTCCTAGACCGGTCGGAACTCCCACTCGGAGCGACGCTGGCAAGCGCGTAAAACCCTGCTTTTGCCGGCGGCTGGTCATAAGCCGGCAGGTGTGAAATCATTCGTCGAAGCTCATGGAATGATTCCCGTCGCACGGCCTTGTGGGAGAGGACGATGGACAGACCAGCCATGGCATCCGTGTTCAGGATGCGGCATGCACAAGCCACGGTTTCCGGCGTGCGCAGCACCGGCCAGGGTCAGGCCGATCCAGTCATCCGCGTGCGTTCGCTGGGCGAAGCCATCCGTTTCGTCGCCAACGCTTACCCCCAATACGACATCAGCGCCGTCGCCATCAGCTGTGGGGATGTTTCGATCGGCAGCCTCGGCAACCTGGAGGTCAAGGCGCTGTGGCGCGAATATGGCGAACGGCTGACGCAGGAATAGGCATTCGCCCGCAGCCTTTCTGGAGCGGAAATGCCGCTCGCGCGTTTCAACCCCAGCCACGGGAGCAATCGCCATGAATGTCGCCAACCTGCAACTCGAAGGCCTGTTGATGGCCGTCGCCTCGATCAACCGCCTCCTGGTTCAAAAGGGGGTGCTGACGGCGGAGGAGATCGACCTGGCCTTGCGCAAGACCGAGGCCGGCGAAACCAACCAGGAGCGATCCGAAGGCATGTCCGCGTCCAGCCGCGACGCCGTCAACTTTCCGATCCGGCTGCTGGAACTCGCCAACCAGTGCCAGCCGGAGGCGGAGATGCCGTCTTTTTCGAAGCTGGCCCGCATGGTCGGCAAGATAAAGGAACCCTACAACGACCAGCTGTGAGCGGCCGGCGTGCGTCCGCGGTGGCCCGCTGCCCTCGCCTCAAGCCCTGCCCGGCCATCCCGAATTGAGCGAAAGCACCTTGCCCGGTCCATGTACGGCCGCAAACAGCAGTCCGGCCAGGAACGAAAAATGGTCGACGAAGAAGCCGAACTCGGCCTGGTTGCCTGCCCAGTGGCTGGGTCCGTGAAAGGCGAAGCCGAGGAACAGCACATAGGCGGCGGCGACCAGGGCTGCCTGCGAGAAGAAGGCGCCGGTCAGGAAGCACAGCACCAGCGCGACTTCCAGGATCGCCGCGCACCAGGCCAGGAACAGCGGAAACGGAAAGCCGGCGGCGGCGATATAGCCGGCGGTGGCGTCCATGCCCATGAACTTGAAGGTCACGGCCATCAGGAAGACGCCGGCGAAGATCAGCCGGGCGACGACAAGGGCCGCGGTCTGCCACGGTGATTGAGTGATTTGCGACGACATGCTCGTTCTCCAGCTTTGCAGGTTGATCGCTCCTAGGACGCGCGACCGGCGCCAGGTCCGACACATCAGGCCAATTTTTCTCGACAGGATCGCAGAGGGCTTTCGAAGCGTCACACCGTACAGCAAGAGAGATTTTCGGTTTGCCGGCTGACGGCATATTATTGCTCGCTCCAAGGGGGAATCGGACATGGCCAAGGCATTGACCATCGGCGCACCGCGGCATCCGGCGACGAGCACCGTCTACGAACAGGAATGCAGGGATATGCTGGTTCCGCATCTTGACGCCCTGCTCCGCAAGGTCGAGGCCGCCGGCTGGGACCGCGGGCAGGCCGCCTCGGCGCTCATGTATCTCGCCGCGATGCGGCTGAAGCCGGCCTGACGACGGCCCGAACGGCTTTCCGGCGCCGCCGCGATTGAAACTTGTTGGTAATCACGGAAGTGCTATCGTTAGTCGGGGCTAATGCATCGGCGTGCCGACGCAGCGATTTTGGGTGGGCTGAAATTTGCGTACAAGCGTCAGGTTTGGGGCGACATCTCATGGCGAGCGGTCGGCGCCGCTGGAGTGCAGCGGCTGCGGTGGCGCTGGCCAGGTCTTCGAATGCCCGCGCTGGACGAGTTCCAACGGCCATTGCTGCCCCGCCGGCACGCACCGGCGCGGCTGCCCCGGCCTCAGCGCGGCATGCTCCGAATGTGACGGCGACCACGCTGCCGCCGCCGATACCATGCGGCCCTCGGCCTGATACAGGCCTATCGCAGCCCAGGCCGTGTCGTCTGGTGGAACCGGCGGCGCCAATCTGTGTTATGTCGTGTTGATCGCGGGCGCCGAAGACTGCGCGTCCCCGACAACAGAAAGCGAGGCCTGAGATGGCTGACGACAAGTCGAAGACGAAACAGGACCGCAAGCAGGTCTCGAGTGAAGAGCCCTACGAGGTTGCCGCCTTTGCCCGCAAATACGGCATCCCGCCAAGCGAGGCACAGACCATCATCAAGCGCTACGGCCCCTCGCGCAAGAAGCTCGACGCCCATATGGCGGCCCGCGGCTAGCCGAAACCATTTCGCCTGGGCGGCGTTGAAGATGCTGCGGGCCGCGTCAACCGGGCCTGGTGGTACGGTGAACAGGATGTCTTTTTCCCGGTTTCTCATCCTGGCCAACGAAACGGCAGACGAGCATCTGTCCCACCCGGCCGGCAGCGCCACGCATTGAGGGAGGTCGCCATGTCCGACACCATACGCAGGACCGGCAGCTGCCTGTGCGGCGGCGTGCAGTTCGAGGTTCACGGCCCGCCATTGCGCGTTGGCCTGTGCCACTGCAAGGATTGCCGCAAGGCCGGCGGTTCGGTCTATTCGGCCTTTGCCATCTGGCCGCGCGAGGCCTTCGAGACCACCGGCCTCGTCAGCTCCTATGGCACGCGGAGCTTTTGCCCGACATGCGGCGGCCGCGTCGCCTGGGTCGACGACAATGAGGCCGAGGTGGCGATCGGCAGCCTCGACATCGCGCCGACCGATCTCGTGCCCGAATATGAATTGTGGACCTCCAGGCGCGAGACCTGGCTGCACGCTCTGCCCGGCACCGAACAGTTCGAGCATGACCGCCCAGCGCAGCACAGCGCCGAAGCGCCGACGCCGAGATCGCTGTCGGACATCGACGCCGAGATTTGATCTCCTGGGAAGGGAACCCTGTCCTGCCGCCGACGTTACCGATCGCCTCTCACGCATGTCGCCAGCGACACTTGCGGCAATCATGGAGACGACCGTTGAACGACAAGATGTTTCCCCGCCCCATCAGGCTGAAATTCGCGCCTGAGCGCGAGCGCATCATCCGCAGCGCCTGGGAAGGGCTGGAATGCCTCGGCGACTGGCCGTCTGGCCAGGGACGGCGCTACCGGGCGGCGTTGCGCAGTTGCCGCGATGCGCTGGATGGCTGGACGCCGGCGGAAAAAGCGATGCGGGCGATGATCGACGCCGCGCGCGAAGCAAAACTCCTCCAGTAGTTGGAAAACAGGACATGTCCGAGCTCATTTTGCCCACACCGATGCGGATCAAGCCGCATGGGTCGGACACGATCCGCGACGTCGCCACGCTCAAGGATGCCAGCGAAATCCTGATCGACTGGCCGCAGGCCAAACGCGGCCCGTTCTACCAGGCGGCGCGCGAGAAGGTCGAAGCCGCATTGGAAACCGGGACAGGCGCCGCCGAGGCGCAGGAAGCGTTCGCAGCGCTCTGCAGCCATGCCGGCGTGCTGGTGCGGTAGGTGTCAAAGGAAGCAGACGGGGCGTCGTGCCTCGCCTGCTTTGTCATTTCGTTGGAAGCTCGCCCTGGACAATCGGCTG
>NZ_RZPH01000414.1:0-4940 GCF_004022825.1 Mesorhizobium sp. M7A.F.Ca.CA.004.04.2.1 | reverse complement strand
AAGACCAGGGTGGTCAAGGTCAGCGCAACAGTGCCATGGCTGCCAGCGAAATATTCGATCACCGCCATGGTGACGCTGCTTCCCTCATGCAAGCCGACCGGCGCGGTGGCAATCTGGATGGCGAGACCGACAATGAGGCCGAGCGCGTTACCGCTGTTGTAATAGCCGCCCGGTCCCTTCATGCGGGCGCGAAGCGCCGATACCAAATGTGCGATAGGAAGAAGGATCGTCCGCGCGTCCATCACTGCGCCCCCACGACAAGTCCTGCCGCCATCGGCAAGGCCACCGCCGCCTGGCTGATCGACGCCACTGGCCCCGTGTCGGGCGGCAGCCGGGGCCGGAATAGGTTTCGCATCACCGGCAAGGGTCATCACATTCCTCCACTGGACCTGAATTGTTGGGGTGACGATCGCCTGCCCAATTTGCGGCGGCAGCTGCAAAGGCAGGGGCCCCGTCGAAGGATTGAACCGAAGCGGTTCGCAAGGACGTGCGTGCCTGCGGCGCTCGGTTCGACAGTGCCACGGACAGGATCGCACCCAGAATGATGGCGGCACCCAATGCGCTCGCGGACGAGCTCCGCTCGCCGAGAAAGATCGCCGCGCCCAGCGCCCCGAAAACGCTTTCTGCGCTGACGATCACGGCGGCGTGGCTGGCCGGCGTAAAGCGGAGGGCAACCGTCTGTATGCCGAAAGCAATCGCAGTGGAGAACACGCCGAGGATCGCCAGTTCCGGGCCGGCTGCGAATGCGGCGGCCAACGACAGATTGCCTTGCATTGCGCCGAGCGGCAGGGCGAAGGCTGCGGCGCCGAAGAACTGTGTCGCGGCTGCGGTGAACGGCCGCGCATGCACCTGCATGTGCCGGCCCAGCTCGACTGCCCAGAGCGCATAGCAGGCAGCCGAGAGGACAGCGGTGAGATCGCCACTGCTGAACCCGGCAATCCCATCCGACAACAGCAGGGCTCCAACAACGGTCAGCCCGGCGGCGACCGTGAGACTCGCTGTCGGACGTTCGCCTACGAGAAACCAGGCGGCCAGCGGTGTCATTACCGTTGCCGTGCTGACCAGGAAGCTCGCATTGGTGACGGAGGCGCCGAGATAGCAAAGCTGCTGGAGCGTGATGGAGATGGCAAACAGCGCGCACACCTTGGCCAAGCTGGAAAAATAGTCCGGCCCGAGCGGAAGCCGCCTCTCCATCAAGACAAAGGGCAACACAAGCAGGCCGCCGATCAGGCAGCGCAGACCCACCGCACTCAGCGCGTCGAGATGCACAAGCACCATCTTTTGCGAGACATTGCCGAAGCCCCACAAAGCGGCTGCGAATAGCAGCAGCAAATTGGCTCTTGTCCTGGACACGCGTCCCCCTCGAACCAAGCCTTTCGTTGACTTGGTCACTTTAATTTAGCAAAGCCTAAACAGCCTGCCGTTACGGCAGCGCTTGAGCGCGAAGGCCGACTGTTGCGAAGCGTTAGTTTTGAGTTAGGATTTCGTCAGGCTGGGATAGCAAATGCAAAGTGAGGATAGGGGCGCTGCAAATAGAATCTCACTCTTCGGCGGTTTCCGGATTGAAAATGAAACGACCGGTCCGCTTCGGCTGACCGGGAAACGAGGGCCGGCAATCATCGCCTATCTGGCCCGGTGTCCGGGCATGGCGGCGACGCGGGAGAGGCTGGCTGACCTCCTATGGGGCGACAGCGACGGCGAACATTCGCGCAACAGCCTTCGGCAAGCCCTCAGTGTCCTGCGCCAGGATCTGGCGCGAGAAGGGGTGGATCTCATCCATTCCAGCGGTGAGCTGATCGCCCTGAGGCCAGAGGCCTTTCAAGTCGACGTGGAGAAGTTCGAAACGGGTCTCTCGGCCCGTTCCGCTCAGGACCTCGCGAAGGCCTTGGCGAACTACACCGGGCCCTTCCTCGACGGGCTTTATCTGGGAAGCAATGCGTTCGATGACTGGATCACATCGGAACGCGACAGGCTGCTCGGCCGCGCGCTTGAGTCCTTCGAAAAACTGGCCCGTCTCGTCGACGCCGATGCCGGGCTGATCCTGGCCGATCGTATTGTGACCATGGAACCGACACGGGAAGAATCCTATCGGCTCAAGATGGAATTGCTGCTCGCATGCGGGCAACGCGACAGGGCAATCAGGACATACGAAGCCTGCAGAAGCATGCTGAAGAAGGAGTTCGGCGTCGAAGCCGGCCCTGAAACGCGGGCGCTTTGGCAATCTCTGTTGCTTGCCGCCGATGACGCTTCAAATGTGCAGTCGACAAGTGGTGTTCCGGCCAGCCAGCGCCTTGGGCGTCCGTCCATCAGCGTTGCCGACTTCGTCAATCTGACTGGAAAGCAAGGCGATGACTTTTTCGCCAAGGGACTTGTCCAGGACATCACGACGGCCCTTTCCGAAGTGGCCGACTATGTCGTGCTCGCCGCGCTTCCGCCCGAGAAGAGCGGCCCGGGCGAAGAAGCCAAGACGCCAGGGATACTCCGGGCGCGATATATGCTCAGCGGCAGTGTCCAGAGATCCGGCAATGGGTTGAGGGTGAATGTCCAGCTCGTCGATGCCGCCGGCGGCCACCACGTCTGGGCCCAGAAGTTCGACGGCCACTCCGAGAACGCGCTCGAATTCCAGGACAGGATCGCACAGTCTGTTGTTCTTGCCGTGATCCTCGAACTTCAACTGACCAACTGGAAGGTTCGAGACAAAAGCCCGCCGGGTACCCCTGAAGTGCGCAGGCTGGTCAACGAAGCTCTCATGAAATATTTTGAGATGACTCGGGACTCACTTTTGGTCGGGATAGAGCTTGCCGAGAAGGCCTTCTCGATAGGTCCCGACAACGCCCGTGCAAAGCGGACGCTCTCGATCGTAATATCCATGGGCGTGGCGTTTGGTGCACTGCCTCGGGAGCGAGGGGTGATCGAGCGTGCGGTCGAGCTTGCGGAAGCGGCGGTGCGGGCGGTACCGGACGATGAAATTGCTCGATGTATCTTGTCGTTCGCTCTCGAAAGTTGCGGTCGTATCGACGAGGCGATCGCCGAATGCCGCCACGCGATCAGCCTCAACCCGAGCTACCCGACTGGCCACGGCGATATTTCGATGCTCTTTGCATTGCGCGGACAGGTCGACGAAGCGGTGCGTGAGGCCAACGAAGCAATCCGGCTCGGAACGCACGATGTCATCGACTTCTGGCGCCACCACGGCCTGGTTGTGGCGCTCTTCGCTGGCGGAGACAACCAGCGGGCGCTCGAAGCCGCCCGCAAAGTGGTCAGGACAAAGCCGGGCTTCGTTCGCGGCGCCCTTTATTGGGCCGCGACCGCGTCGGCCACCGGGAACAACGAAGAAGCGTCCCGGGCCATCCACCATTGCCTGTCACAACTTCCGCATCTCAATCTGAGCAATGTCTGCCCTGGCTTTGTGCCGCGCTATGTGAAGGATCATCACCATTCCCGGTTCCTTGAGATGCTGTCGAGGGCTGGCCTCCCCGGCTCCTAGCCACATCATTGGCGTAGACACCGGCATACGAAGCTGGAGGCTTCCGTCCTCCGCCCAGGCATCGAAAGCAGATAACGCGTTGGCATTTCCGGCCAGGTCGACCTATAAGCTACCCTGCGATTGAGGTATTCGGCGCCGCACGCCGTCGCGCCGGCCAGGGCATTCGGCCGATTTGCGGCGGGGGCTGTCATGGCAGGCGATAGCGTTCACGCGACGCGTGCCCAAACTTTATTGAAGCTATGAAGATGCAACATTATCAAAGGTTTAGGATAGCCATAGCCCCTGGATGGGGCAGATAGATAAGTAATATCAGATAGTTACTGGAGCCCGTGTGCAAAAATCGCACACGAAAGTTCACCTTCTCTTCTTTTCGTTCCCGCGATGCCGCCGCCGACAACCGTTTTTGCCGCTCTCCTGCCGACCATTTCGACCGCTACCATGCGATGTTCGCCGGGGTATCCGTGAACCTCATTGTCTACTGCAGCATCCCGTTTGCCTGGGGACCTGTAAGCTTTCCGTACTTTCGGCCTCGCGCCGCCACCGAATTGTGGGCACATATGAAAGCAGTCGGAATGCATGATTCAAGTGTGCGACAAGCGTGATCGGTGCGCTCACCCATCGCAATTTGTATAGGGCGGCAACACCTCATCGAGCCTGGTGTGCATTGGGCGGGACTTGACGTTCGCAGTTTTGGTTCGCTACGGCTCGTTTTGGTTCGCTACGGCTCCCCAGGCCGAAAGAAATGCAACTACGAGTTGCCGATTCAAAACTACGCCAGAACCTTCCGTCAAGACGCGCATGCGTGACCGCGAGCGCGGAGCGCATCGAATTGGCCGGCGGGCCTGAGCCATCATTTGCCCGTGATAAGGGTGAAGTGCGAACGCGCGAGCTCACTGAGATCGGAATTCCCAGCAGCTATCTGGCCCGTGTGTGCGACGAGGGGCTGCTCAGCAAGGTTGGCTGTAGAATCTACCGCGCCATAGAACGCGAGGTGGGATCATTAGATGTTGGCCAAGCCGTGGTTTGCGGAGAGCATTCTTGACGTCGTTAACACGCTGGAACAGGGCCGTGCTCATGCACTTCCGCCCGGCCTATGTGGCCAAAAGGTTCGCCCGGTCACCCTCGCATCCGGACAGGGTGGTGACCTTCGCGCCGCAGCCGCTGGAGCGGCCAAAGGGCTAGGACGCCGCTCCCATCCATCAGGTCCAGGCAGCGAAATCCTTGAAACCGTGTCCGGTCACAATGCAGATCACGGTATCGCTCGATCCGATTGAGCCTTTTATGAACAGATCCCGGGCAGCAGCGAGAGAGGTCGCGCCCGTCGGTTCACAGAAAAGACCGGCTTTGTGCGCCAAGTCGATCATCGCCGCGCGAATATCCGCATCTCCGACGGCGTAAGCAACGCCCTTGCTCGCGCGGACAAGCGAAAGCGTCAGGCTGCCTTCCTCGGGAT
>NZ_RZPH01000413.1:0-4945 GCF_004022825.1 Mesorhizobium sp. M7A.F.Ca.CA.004.04.2.1 | reverse complement strand
AGCCGCGACAGCACATGCGACTGCATCTCTTCGGGCGATTGGCCGCGGCCGTGGACGAAGACGCAGATCGCCTTCGCCTCCGGGCCTCTTGGCCCAAGCCGGAGCGGACCGCTGCCTGAACTCACGTGAAATCCGCCTCTTCCAGGCCGGCCTGCAATTCGCTCTCGCGGTCCTTGAACCACGGCGGGAAGACCAGCGTCTTGCCGATCTGGCCCGGAGGCTCATCCTTGGCCCAGCCTTCCGGCGTGGTCCAGGCAATTTCGAACAGCGCGCCTCCGGGCGAGCGGACATAGCAGGACTTGAAGTAGTTGCGGTCCTTCTGCTCCGATATATCGGTGAAGCCGAGGCCCTCTATATGGGCGCGCAGTTTCAGCTGGTTCTCTTCGTCGCCGGTGTTGAGGGCTAGATGGTGGATGGTGCCGCCAGCCAGCGTCCAGGTGCCCTGCGGGCTGTCGCGATCGACAATGACCTCCACGCGCTGCGCGACGCCGGCCGCGTCCGGCACGCGGAACACAAGCCCCTCGTGGTCATCGGCCTCTTTCTCCATCGGCAATGCGATGGTCAGGAAGTCGTCCATGGCGGTGCGGTCCATCACCGCCACCACGGCGCCGTAGATTCCCTTGATGCCGTGGGCCTTGCCGATGCCCTGCGTTTCGTTGGCGATGGGCGCGCGTGGATCCCTGTCGCTTTCCACCAGCTCATGCGGGATGCCGCAGGGATGTGCGAAAGCCGCACGGTCGGCGCCAAAACGAGTGATCTTGATGGCCTCGATGCCGCGCGCGTTCAACCGGTCGACCCAGAAATCCACGGCCCCCTTGGGGATCGACTGCATGATGGTACGCGACTGGTTGGATCCGCGGCGGCCATAGACGCCTGGCTTGCGGAACGGGAAGGTGGTGATGATCGTCGAGGCATCGCCGTTGGGCGAGCCGTAATAGAGGTGATAGACCGGGATGACGCCGTCGAACAAGACGGTGCGCTTGACCGAATGCAGGCCCAGTGCCTTGGTATAGAAATCAAAATCTTCCTGAGCGCTGTCCGTCGAGAGCGTCAAATGGTGGTAGCCGCTGACACGTGCCATCGGTCATCTCCTCCCAGAGGTTTCGGTTTCGCCCCGCCGCTGCGGACAGAGCACGAGGTTGAGGTCGAGCGCGTGCTTCCGTTTTCCTCCGTTGGGCGGCAGCGCGCGGAACTCGGCCATGAGTTCGGGCTTGACCCCGAAGATCGCATCCCGGCCGATCGCGGGGTCCGACCGGTCGAAGATGTGGGTCGTCAGCGTTTCGAAGCCCTCCGCCGAGACGCGAAAATGGATGTGGGCCGGCCGCTCGAGGCCAAGGCCAAGCGCCGACATCAATTGGCCGACTGGGCCGTCCGACGGCAGCGTGTAGCCCTTCGGCTTCACCGTCGTGAAGCGGAACCGCCCCTGCGGATCGGTACGGAAGCGCCCGCGCAGATTGAATTCAGGCTGCTTATCAGGTTCCTGGTTCTCGTAGAGACCCTCGGCATTGGCCTGCCATATCTCGACCATCGTATCGCCGATCCCCGCGCCGTCGAGCGCGACGATCCGGCCGGCAACTTCCAGCGGCTCACCCTTGTGATCGCGCGAGATGTTCGCGCCGAGCGGCATCTCCGGCACGTCGGCCCGGTAGAAGGGGCCGGCCAGGGTGTTTGGGGTCGCCCCAACAGGGCGCGGGCTGTTCTGATCCTCGATCAGCGAAGACACGCCCAGGACGTCGGCGAACAGCACCCATTCCTGGCGCCGCGCATCGGCGTAGTGGCCAACCTCGGTCAGAAAATCGATCGCCTGCCGGAATTCCTCGCCGGAGGGGCGCAACTCGACGATCAGCGCGTGCAAACCGTCGACGGCTGCCTGTGCCGCCGCCGCCAGGCGGGACTGGCCCATTGCCGTCAGGCGCCGTGAGAATTCCTCGGCCTGCGTCGAGATCGCCTTGGGGAATTCATCTCGCTTCGGGTCGTGCTGGCCGTGCATTCCGCCGGGGCCTCCCTTCCCCTTGCCAAGCGGGATAGCACGGCCCGACGCGATGCTTGATGAGATGTGGCGTCCCTTGTATAGCGTTTTGCTATGAAGCTGAACGAGCGCCACCTCATGCAGCTCGCTGCGGTGCTGGATGCAGGCGGCGTGTCGGAAGGAGCCGCTATGCTGGGCCTGACCCAGCCGGCAGTCAGTCGATCGCTGGCCATGCTGGAGGCACGGGTGGGCGAGCCGCTTTTCCTCAAGGGTCGCCGGCCCCTGCAGGCGACACCGCTCGGCTTCCAGCTGGCGGCGCAGGGCCGCACGATGATCACCGCGTCGCGCAAGGCGTCGGATGCGGTGCAGGGCTTCATGAAAGGCACCAAGGGCGTCGTCCGTGTCGGCGGCGTGCCTTTCTTCATGGATGCGATGATCAGCCGGATGATCGGAGAATTCCAGAAGCTCGAGCCCGAGGTCACCGTCCAGCAAAGCTACATGAACCTGCCCGAGATGGTCGCGGCGCTGGAGAGCAACCAGATCGATCTCGGGATCGTGCCGATCGGCGTGCTAGACCTGGGACCCGGCTTCGAATTCACGGAAATCCTGCCCGGACGCAACGTCGTGGCTTGCCGGCCCGACCATCCCCTGCTGCGAAATCGCCGCCTCAGGGCGCATGACCTGACCAGCTTTCCCTGGGTTGCCCCCCTACCCGGCTCTCCGCTGATGTCGGACCTGCAGATGATCCTGATGAGCATCGGCATGTCGGACCTCAACGTCCGCTATTCGGGAGGCTCGCTGATGAGCGTGATCAACTTCCTTGCCGAAACCGATGCGCTGGCGGTGCTGCCATTCTCCGTGGTCTTCGCGCAGCGCAAGGAAAACCGGGTGACGGTGCTACCCTATGAAATTCCGCAGCCCAGCCGCTCGCTTGGAATCCTGCGCCGGGTCAGCGGGCCACGCTCGCCCGCGGCAGAGCGCTTCGCCGGCCACGTCACGACCGCCTTCGAGAATCTGAAGCACATCATCAAACGGCACGAGAATGCCGTCGTCTGGGGGCGGTAATCCGGCCTCGCTATTCGAATGATGCGGTGGCGTCACATAACGCGCATGTTTCCTCCAGCCGGAGGCGCTTCATCCCCGCGTCGCCGGTTAGGCTCGACGGCCGCCCGCCCCCAAAAGCCGTCGGGCCGCCAGAAATCCCGATATCCTATTGGCTCTCCCTCCTCCACCTCGCCATCACTGCGTAAACGCCTTGGACATCTGGTCCACAAAGGGTTTCAACAGATAGGACCAGACATTGCGTTCATCGGTGCGGATATGAACCTCGGCGGGCATACCTGGCCTCAGCACCTTCGCTTCGGTCAGGCAGTTCGATTTGCTTTCAACCTTGATACGCGCCGAGAAATAGGAAAGCTGACGTTGCGGATCTTTAATCAGATCTGCCGAGATGTGTTTCACTGACCCTTGGCAGACCGGAGTGGTTCCCACGTCGAACGCCGGAAAACGGATCGATACCGGCTGCCCCGGGCGGACGTCGTCGACCCGCGACGGCGGGATCAGCGCGTCCACCACAAGATCATCGGCATCAGGTACGATGGTCATGAGCATCTCGCCAGGCGCGATAACGCCGCCGACGGTATGGACAGCCGATTCCTGTATCGTTCCGGACTGCGGCGCGCGGATCGTTGTCTTGGTCAATTCATCCTGGGCCACAATCCTCCGTTCGTTGAGTTCGGTCTGCTTAGCTTCCGTCTCGCGGAGTTCGGTCGTCACGTCAGTGCGCCTTTGGTCATCCAGTTGCAGCATCTGCAACCCCGTTTCGCTGATGCGCGCCTGCGCTTCAGCTACTGCTGCAGCGAGGCGCCCCGATTCTCCCCTGGCCCGGGTGGCATCCAGCTTGATGTTGCTTAGCCTCTCCTTGGAGACGAGTTTTTTGGCGTAGAGGGAATCAACGTCCGCGAAATCCTTGTTCAGCAGAGCAACCGATTCATCCACCGCGCTCTGTTGCGCCTTAAGGCCGTCGATCTGACGTTCAAGTTGCTGGGATTGGCTTCTCAACTGTGCCTTCTGTCCAGCCAAAGCCGAAGCGCGCGTTTCAAAGAGAGCGCGCTCGCCATTGACGAGCGCAGCCAGCTCCGGCTGGTTCATTCGCGCCTTCAGGCCGGCCGGCAGCTGCATTTCCGCCAGGCCCGTGCGCTCGGCCTCCAACCGGGCGAGGCGGACGGTCGCGCGATCGAGATCCTCACTGATGATTTGCAGGTTCGCACGAGGCAGCGTGTCATCCAGTCTGACCAGCACGTCGCCGGCTCGTACATGATCTCCGTCCTGCGCGAAGATCCCGCCCACTGTGCCTCCGGTTTGATGCTGGACCTTCTTGACGTTGGTTTCCACCACCACGGTGGCTGGTGCAACCACAGCGCCGGCGATGTTGGTCAACCCCAGCCACAGACCACCGCCAAGAACCAGCAGACCGGTAATCGCCAAGCCGAATATCAGGTTGGCCCGTATACCGTCCGACAGATCTGGCGCGCTCACGGCAGGCGGTTTGCTGCCACGAAGGGTCCGAGCATACGACGAGAAGGTGACGAATGTTTCGAGCAGAGCCTCATGCATGCCCGGCAACCCCCGGTATCGGCGCCAAAGAAGATGGCCGAGGTGGAACAGGCGGTGACGGTCGGAGCACGTTCGCCAAGACCTCTTCGCGCGAGCCAAAGGCATGAACCGTCCCATTCGACATAACCAGTACCTGATCGATGTTGGCGAGAGCTGAGGGACGATGCGCAACGACAATGACGATGCCTCCGCGCTGACGCACTGCCCGTATGGCGCCGGCCAGGGCAGCGTCCCCGTCCACGTCGAGGTTCGAGTTCGGTTCGTCGAGCACGACAAGAAACGGCTCGCCATAAAGTGCTCGGGCGAGACCCACGAGTTGCCTCTGCCCTGCCGACAGGGCCGCTCCGCCCTCGCCGATGC
>NZ_RZPH01000412.1:0-4957 GCF_004022825.1 Mesorhizobium sp. M7A.F.Ca.CA.004.04.2.1 | reverse complement strand
TCGCTGAACAGCGCACTGGCTTTCCGCACGCGTCTTGGCGAGATCAACAGCCGGCTTGAACAGATCGGGCCAGCGCCCGCCGCCGGCCAGCCGCCGGAGCCCGACATCGTCAGCGGCGAGCGCCAGGCGCTGGTGTCGGAAAAGGCGGAGATAAACGCCGTCATCTCGCAGGCCCAGTCCTTGTCGATCCGCATCAGCGGGCTGATCGACAAGATCGGCAATATGCGCAGCGAGTTGTTCCGCAACCTTTTGACCAAACGCTACGTGCTGTCGGATGCGCTGAGCCCGCAGGTTTTCTCCGACGCCAAGGACGAATACACCAATCTGTACAAGGCGGTGTCTTCCTGGCTGAGCTTCGCTTTCAAGTTCAAGTTCCAGGCGATCCTCGCAGCGACCTTCGTGGCGCTCGGGCTGGCGCTGGTGCTGCTGGTCGGCGGCAGGCGGCTGTTCGGGAGGGTGTTCGAAGCCGATCCCTCCAATGAGGACCCGTCCTATCTCAGCCGCTTATCGGTGGCTTTCTGGTCAACCTTGCTGCCAACGCTGGCGGTTGCCGCCTTTCTGGGATCGACGATTTTCTTCTTCAATTATTACAATGTGTTGCGTGGTGATATTGGCCTGTTCCTCAATGCATTGGCGACCGCCATCGGCGTGGTGTTCTGCGTCAACCGGCTGACCAATGCGGCGCTGGAGCCGCGGCTGCCGAACTGGCGCCTTATCCCGGTCGAAACGGGGCCGGCGCGCTGGCTGGTGCGCCTGACCACCGCCATGGCCGTGGTCATCAGCGTCAACACCTTCCTGTCGGTGATCAACGACAAAATGGGCTCGCCGCTGTCATTGACCATTGCCCGCAGTTTCGGCGCAACCATCATCGTCGGCGTCATCCTGATCCTGATGGCGATGCTGAGGCCATTCAAGGCGCGTGATGGAAGTTGGCGGCCGTGGCCGGCATGGCTGCGCTATACGGCGCTTGCACTCGGTCTTTTCACCATCGTCGCGGCGCTGCTTGGTTACATCGGCCTCGCTCTGTTCGTTTCGCTGCAGGTCGTCGTTACCGGCACCGCGCTGATCACCGCCTATATCGGTTTCCTGTCGGCACAGGCGATCGGCGAGGAGGGTGCTTTCGCCAACACCACCGTCGGGCGCTGGCTGTCGGCCAAATCCAGCTACGAGGATACGGCCCTCGACCAGCTCGGCCTTGTCGTCAGCGTTGCCATCAATGTGATGATCGTGCTGGTGTTCCTGCCGCTGATCCTGCTGATGTGGGGTTTCCAGCTGGGCGATATCCAGGCTTGGGCCTACAAGCTCGCAACCGGGATCAACATCGGGTCGGTGACCATTTCGGTGACCGGCATCCTCTCCGGCATCGTCGTCTTCATCATAGGCTATTTCCTGACGCGCTGGTTCCAGGGCTGGCTCGACGGTTCGGTGATGGCGCGTGGCAAGGTCGATACCGGCGTGCGCAACTCGATCAGGCTGGCGGTCGGCTATGCCGGCGTCGCGCTCGCGGCACTGGTCGGCATCTCGGCGGCGGGCATAGACCTGTCCAGCCTGGCGCTGGTCGCCGGCGCTCTTTCCCTCGGTATCGGCTTTGGCCTGCAGAACGTGGTGTCCAATTTCGTTTCCGGCCTGATCCTGTTGGCCGAGCGGCCATTCAAGGTGGGCGACTGGATCGTTGCCGGCGATGTCAGCGGCACAGTCAAGAAGATCAGCGTGCGCGCCACCGAGATCGAGACCTTCCAGCGGCAATCGGTGATCCTGCCCAATTCAAACCTGATCAACAACGCCGTCGGCAACTGGACTCACCGCAACAAGCTCGGCCGCATCGACATCAAGGTCGGCGTCGCTTACGGCAGCGACGTCAAGCAGGTTCATGCCGTCCTGCTGGAGATCGCCCGCAGCCACCCGATGGTGCTGAAGAACCCCGAACCCTTCGTGCTGTTTTCCAATTTCGGCCCTGCCGCCCTGGAATTCGAGATCCGCGTGTTCCTGGCCGATGTGATGAATGGCAACATCGCGCAGAACGACATCCGTTTTGCCGTCCTCGAAAAATTCAGCAGCGAACACATCGAGATGCCCTCGACGCCGCGCGCCGTGGTCGAGGCCCATAAGCCCAAGGCGTGGCCGACAGACGACGACAAGATCGAGGCCGACTTCGCCGAACAGGAGCAGATAAAGGCCGAAGCCGAGGCGGAGAAGAAGCGGCTGGTCAAGTCCCGCAAAACCAAGAAGCCAGATCCGGACTAAGCTGGGACTCCGTCGACCTTGATCCTGCCGGAACCGATTGCGGCATGAATGCGGCATTCAGTTGCGGTTCAGCTTCCATCTCCTATAAGCTCCCATGCAAAGGCGAAATTGCCTTGCGAAATGCAACAGAGGCGGTGGGAACACCGATATTGCACCATGTGGAAGTCTCTCGTCGCTGCCGTCGCCCTGGTCGCCGCCATCGGCTCGGTCCATGCCGCAAGCGCGGTCAACAAGGACGCCGAGACCCGCACGCTGGTCGTGACCGAGGGCGGCAGCAAGACCGACCTCGCGCTGGCTGGTGGCGAAACGGTTGAGTTCTGCCCGAATGGCTGTTTCGTCACCTTGCCGAACGGCGACCTCGAAGCTCTGACCGGTTCGGAAACCATCGAAATCTCGGGCGGCGTCGCCCGAATCAAGTAATTCCGGTTGGCATATCTTGAGAGGCCGGGCGTTTGCTCGGCCTTTTATCGTTTCCGGTAGCAGTCGCTTAACAATGACGCCGGAAATACCGTCACGGCAGCCGTCTGCAACCGGGCGTTTTAACGTTCGCTACGCCATCGCCCGCTATACCAGCCTCAAGACGCCGGAAAGCGGCGCGCAACTCTACGCGGGCAGGGCAGGACGGACATGGATGCGCGGTCGGACAGGAACGCAATACCGCTTGCGGTCGATCTCGACGGCACGCTGATCGCGACCGACCTGTTGTGGGAAGGGCTGTTCATCCTTCTCAAGATGAACCCGCTCTATATCTTCCTGGTACCGTTCTGGATCGCCGGCGGGCCGGCGCGGCTGAAGCAGGCAATCGCGCAGCGCATCGACATCGATCCGGCATCGCTGCCCTATCGCGAGGTGCTGCTTTGCCGCCTCCGGACCGAACACGCCGAGGGCCGCAAGATCGTGCTGGCGACCGGTACGCCGCGCAAGTTCGCCGACGCCATCGCGGCCCATCTCGGCATTTTCGACCAGGTGCTGGCCACCGATGGTCTCGCCAATCTCACCTCGGGCAGGAAGCGCGCTTCGCTGATCGCAGCCTATGGCGATGGCGGTTTCGACTATGCCGGCAACAGCCGTCACGATCTCCAGGTCTTCGATGCAGCGCGCAACGCGATCGTCGTCGCGCCCGACCGCCATGCCGCGCGCTGGCAGGCAGCGCATGGCGCCGAGACGATGCCGGCGCCGAAGCCGACTTTGCGGACCATCGTCAAGATGCTGCGTGTCCATCAGTGGCTGAAGAATTCGCTGATCGCAGTGCCGATGGTGCTCTCGCATGAATATTTCAACACCGACATGATCTGGCAATGCCTGCTGGCATTCGTCTCGTTCAGTTCGGTGGCATCGGCCATCTATATCCTCAACGATTTCTTCGACCTCGCGCTCGATCGCAAACACCTCACCAAGCGCAACAGGCCGTTCGCCAGCGGTGCGCTGTCGATCCCGTTCGGACTTGGCGCAATCGCGGTGCTTCTGGCGATCGGCATCGGCACCGGGCTGTTCCTGTCGCCCGAATTCATGGCTGTGCTCGGCGGCTATATGGTCGTCACGACGGCCTATTCGCTGTCGTTCAAGCGCATGCTGCTGGTCGATGTGCTGACACTCGCCGGCCTCTACACGATCCGCGTCCTGGCCGGTGCGGCGGCGACCGGCGTCGACGTCTCGTTCTGGCTGCTGGCCTTCTCTATCTTCTTCTTCCTGTCGCTGGCGCTGGTGAAGCGCTTCGTCGAACTGCGCACCACCGCCATTCCGCCTGGCGAGCGCATTGCCGGCCGCGGCTATCGCACCGAAGACCAGGAGATCGTCGCCCAGGCCGGCATGGCCTCGGCCTTCTCCTCGGCGCTGGTGCTGGCGCTCTACATGGACAGTGTCGCGGTGCGCGAGCTTTATCCGCATCCGTGGCTGATCTGGCCGCTGGCACCGATCGTGCTTTATCTCACCATGCGCGTCTGGATCCTGGCGCGCCGCAACGAGATGCATGACGATCCGGTCGTCTTCATCATCCGCGACTGGCGCAGCCAGATCGTTGTGCTGATCGGTGCAGTGATGCTGGTCATCGGGGGCTGGTAGGCATGGCCACTGAGCGGTTCCCGAGCTTTGGCCTTGCTACGCCGCCGGCGCCGCGCGCCATCGGTGCCGACGAGGCTATCTCGCTGCTGAAGGGCGGTCAGGCCAAGCCAGCGTCACTGCTTGCCTATGGCAATGGCCGCTCCTACGGCGATTCCTGCCAGAACGCGGCCGGCGCGGTCGTCGACATGCGCTCGCTGAACCGGATTCGTGCCTTCAACGCCGAAACCGGTGTTCTCGAGGCGGATGCCGGCGTGCTGTTGTCCGACATCATCGCCCACGCTGCCCCACACGGCTTCTTCCCGGCGGTTGTGCCCGGCACCCAATTCGTCACGCTGGGTGGCGCCATCGCAAACGACGTGCATGGCAAGAACCATCATCGGCGCGGGACATTCGGCTGCCATGTCGAGAGCTTCACGCTGCTCAGGTCCGACGGAAAGACCCACCGCTGCTCGGCATCGGACAATGCGCGGCTGTTTGCGGCAACGATCGGCGGCATGGGGCTGACCGGCCTCATCCTGTCGGCCTCGATCCGGCTGATGCGGGTGCATTCGCTCGACATCGTCGAAAAGGCGACCCCGTTTCGCGATCTCTGCGAATTCTTCGGCCTGGCCGAGGCGGCCGATCAGGCCAATGAATATGCGGTCGCCTGGAT
>NZ_RZPH01000411.1:0-4989 GCF_004022825.1 Mesorhizobium sp. M7A.F.Ca.CA.004.04.2.1 | reverse complement strand
CCTCGTTGCTGCGGCGCGGACGCAGACGCGACGGAGATGGCTGCGGCTCGGCTGGGGGAAAGCCGACAACCGATCTGCGAGATGCGCGCCACCGCAAACTATGTCCAAGGCGGCGCCCCATTTCGAAAAAACGAAATCGGCACCGTGCTCGACCACCAAAACCTCGGCTAGATACGGTTCAAGCACACCAAACTCGTTGGGAAGGAGACTGCTCTCCGTTCGTCCGGCGACCTGCCCGAACCTAGCGACCCAAGCCTCCACGATGCAGCGGGCAGCAACCTTGAGGTCGCGGTCTTCTAGCCGGACGAAGGGCGCTTGGTGCCGATCTGCACGATACTGATCCAGGTGGGTCATTTGTCGCTCCGACTTCAGAGGTAGCGTCTCATTCTCAGTAGATCGTGAGAGCCGGAATGTATTACAGTTGAAACCGCTGATTTTCAGAAGGAACGGTTTGCCGCACACATTCTCCGTTCATGCGGTCCGATAGGACGCAGAAATTTCGGAAGCACCGCGAGCCGGAACCGGAATTGGCTATCATGTATCAAACCGCCGTCGAAAAAGTGGGGACGGCCTTTTCGAGGTGTGACACCCGCGGCGACTGAAAGCAGGCGCGACGAGCAGCCTGCGGCACGGGGCCTGCTGGACGGGCCTTGGCTGGCGATCCCGGAGGTAGACCAGCCGGAGCGGGTATCCGCCCGCGGAAAATGCGAATGCTAGGGCCATCCTGCATGGAGAAGGAAATCGGCGCATCTGGCGATGTCGTCGACGTTCAGCGCACTACGGCAACCGTCAGGCTCTACCGGCGGAGATCATCGGTATCACCGATGAGATGGTAGGTGGACAAACGGTCGATCCCGCCGCTCTCGGTGCGCTTGTCGATCTGGCCAATCTCGTCAATTCGCCACAGTGCGGGTTTCGACAGGCGTCTATCGCAATCTTTATCCCGAAACCATGCGTGTGCCCGGTAACCGAAGTCGCTCGCCGGATCACGGGGTTTGAAGGGACCAGACCTGTTCCATGATTGAAATCGCGCGGACGACGATTGCCACGCCGTTTCCATGAATGGTGTCGCGAGATCAATGTCGCTTATACCGACAGATTCCGGTTTTTCGATCCGCTCGAAGCCTTCGGTGAGTATCCCGAAAGAGGCGCCCAGGACATCGATCGAGTTCTCGCTCGTCGTTACGGAGTCTTGCGGGGGGAACCACGGGATCTCCAGTCGGAGGAGGAGCTCTTGCCGGGGAGGGGGAGCGACAAGGCCTGGGCTTCCGACGTGGACCGCGTTGATGTCCTGGGCTGGTGCGATATTTACCTGGAAGGAGCAGTAGCGTCTTTTGAGAACGCGGCAGCAATTTCCATATCGCCGGGCGGAAGGATATCTGGCCAGCGGCCGAGGTTCCTCAGTTCCTCGCCGTGCAAGGCGAAGTGAGCCACGGGGGGACGTCAAAGCTGGAATGCGTCGCCACCGGGAATCCTGTGCGCGCAGGTGACTCTGCATCCTCCACCTCCTGAAGAGAGCAATTGCGTTCAGGACGGAATACGATCGCAGATATTGGCACCCGAAGGCGGGCGGCAGCGCCGGCGCCATGTTCCGCGCGCCCTTTGCAGAAGCCGCGAGGTTCCTATGCGTCCTAGCTTTTCCGGTTCCGGGCCTGCGCTAGGCGGTTGCGACCTGAGCCGGTGCGGGCCTATTCGCTGTGGATGCAACGGCCACGGCCTTGTCGGCGCCAGTAGATGATGACCGCGGCATCGACTGCAACCATCACCAATGTGCCGATGCCTGTGCGAAAGCGGAGTGGTGTGGTGCTTGGAAGACATGACCACATTCACGCCAGTCTTGACGCTTGTGTGGCGTCTCTCGCGACGAAGACAAGTAAAAAGACGATTGCAGCAGGAATAACAACGCCGCCCAACCCTATCATTTGAAAGACGATGGCGCCCACGGCCACACCGATGAAGAAACCCGCAATGATCATGAAAGTCGGCAGCAGATTCAGTGAAAGGGAGCGGTTCAAAATGCTATCCGCCAGGTCTATGGACAATTGGGTTGTGTTAGTTGTCATTACGTTGGTCGACCCGTAGCCGGTCAGCAACAACCGTGCCGTGGCGCTCTGCACACCCATGGCCGCGAGCCCGAACAGAGCAACCTCCGCATTCAGTCCATCCGATGCCCGGAACAGCCAAGTCGCTGCAAGTACAGTTAGTAGCACCGCCTCGACACCTAGCATGACCGTTAGGGCTAAACGATCAGTGCGGGCGACCAAGCGTACGACAAAAGTTGCGAGCATGCCGGAAACGAGGAACACTGGTATCGCGAGTACTTTTAGCCCGTACTTGTCATTGGGGTTCAAGAGTTCAGAGCCTGCAACAACAAAGCTCCCCGTCGCCTGCGCAACAAAAAATCCCTGGAAAGCTAGGAAACTGCAGGCATCCACAAAACCTGCCACGAACGCCAGGGTGGCCGGTAAGATCGGCTTCGGGATCAAGGTTGGTTTGGTCGGTTCACGAACGATGGAGCTATGCATCTGAGAGCGGCCCTTCGGTGGTTCTACCATCGCGGTATCAAGGACAGCCTACACACGGGGCGGCAAGATAAGAATCCTCCCCATGTATATTGTTTAGACCAATGATTATTATCTCTGGTATGCGCAAGTACGATGGCGTTGATTGATGGTACAGATGGTTTCGAAGGGATAATGTCAGCTGCATGATACGAACATTGTGCGCAAATCCCTAAAAGGCGAGGCTAAATACGCGTGCTTGTGGCTGTTATGTTGCGCCTCGGCCTAAGCCTGGGTCTTTGTATTTGAAGAGCCAGCGAAAGGTGCGCATCAGGGGTTGTCAGACCGCTCGGTGGCGTCGCCGCCCCCGAGGGCTTGGGGCTTGCTACCCGAAGTCCTGTAGCAGTTCGATGCTGGCGGTGGCGAGACATACCGAAGCTAAATGAACAACGAGAGTCTTGATGGCTCACATAGAATCGGCCTTGCGGTCGCGGTAGTGCGCGAAGCTCAGCTAACGAGTTCATTCCGGGAGGGCGTGTGTTCCAGCAGTCGAAGCCCCTTCATTCACTTTCGGGGAGGGCCTGCGTGACGTAGCGGTTGCCACTGTGATGGCGGGTCTTACCCCGGAACACCCAATAGGCATGGGCTTGATAGGCCAGGACGATCGGGATGACGATCATGAGCCCGGTACCGGCGAAAGCTAGCGTCTGAGGATCGGCGGCGCCGTTCCAGATGGTGATTTGTCGCGGCACGACATAGGGCCACAAGCTGACGACGAGGCCGCCGAAACCGAGCAGGAAGATGACCAGCGCCAGCAGGAAGACCTCGGCTTCGCGGCCGATCCAGATGCGGCGCCAGATGGTCAGCAGCGCGGCGACCGTGAGCGACGGCACGGGTGCGAGGAAAGCGATGTTCGGCCAGGCGAACCAACGCGCGGCGACCTCCGGAACACTCCAAGCGCTCCACCCACTGACCGCGAGCATCATGCCGGAGGTGAGGATCAACGCAGAATGGGCGATCTCGCGGGCGAACACCTGCGTCGGCCCATCCGTCTTCCAGATCAGCCATCCGGCGCCGAGCAGCGCGTAACCGCCGACCAGCCCGGCTCCGCAGGCAAGGCCGAGCAGGCTGACGAAATCGAACGTGCCGCCGGCGAATATGCCGTTCTCAATCGTCACCCCGTTGATCAGGCTGCCGAGGATAAGCCCCTGACAGAGCGTTGCGAGCAGCGATCCACCGGCGAAGGCGATGTCCCAGATCCAGCGGAATTCGCCTGCTTGCAGACGGAATTCGAAGGCGATGCCCCGGAAGATCAAGGCGAACAACATGAACATTACCGGCAAATAGAAGGCGGGCAGCAGAACGTAGTAGCCGGCGGGAAAGGCGGTAAGCAGCAGCGTGCCGCCCATGACCAACCAAGTCTCGTTGGAGTCCCACACGGGTTCGATGCTGGCCATCATCAGGTCGCGATCCTCGTTGCGCGGCGCAAGCAGGAACAGCATGCCGACGCCGAGATCAAAGCCGTCGGCCAGCACGTAGATGGTGACGCAGAACGCCGCGAGTGCTGCGAACAGCACAGGAAGATCGGCTGCGAAGAATGCGGACATGGCTTACTCTCCTGATGCGAGGCGGGTTTTGTCGGCGAGCGCGACAGCCGGAGCCGACCCGACGATCGCCGGGCTGCCCCGGTCGAGGCCCGGACGGACAAGGCGCGGATCGCTAGCGCTGGTATCGCGCGGCCCGCGGATGGCGATGCGTCCGGCGAACCAGAGGAAAGCCAGCAGAAGAACCATGTAGACAACGACGAAGATGGCAAGCGTCGTTGCCACCGCGCCGGCCGCGACCGGCGCAACCGCGTCGATGGTGCGCAACTGGCCATAGATGACCCAAGGCTGGCGGCCTGCCTCGGTGGTCGTCCAGCCGGCGAGCACCGCGATGAAGCCGAGCGGCGTCGTCGCCATGGTGATCAGTTGGAACCAGCGTGTGTCGTAGAGGCGATGGCTCCAGCGCAGCGCCACGCCGGTGACGGCGGTGGCGAGAAGGATCAGCCCGATGCCGACCATGATGCGGAAGGCGAAGAAGACGATCGGCACATAGGGCTGGTCCTCGCGCGGCACCGCCTTCAGGCCCTCGACCTCGCCGTCCCAGGAATGGGTGAGATAGAGGCTGGCAAGATGCGGGATGTCGATCGCGTAGAGATTGCGCTGCTCCTCCATGCTGGGCCAGGCAATCACGGTCATCGCGGGTCCCTTGGTGGTGTCCCACAGCCCTTCCATCGCGGCGAGTTTTATCGGCTGATAGGCAAGCGTGTTGCGTCCGTGCAGGTCGCCCAGCAGGATCTGCGTCGGGGTGAGCACCAGCGCCATCCACATGGCCAGCGAGAAAGCGAGGCGGCTGGCCTCCACATGCTGCCTGCGCCAAAGATGGAAGGCAGAGACGCCGGCCACGACGAAGGAGCCGGTAATGAAACTGGCGCAGACCATGTGGG
>NZ_RZPH01000410.1:0-4998 GCF_004022825.1 Mesorhizobium sp. M7A.F.Ca.CA.004.04.2.1 | reverse complement strand
ACGTCGCTCGCAGTCGGTGTCGTCGGCGGTCCGCTGACGATGACCTTCCTGGCGCTGGAATCGACCCGCGACCTGACGCTGACCGGCGTTGTGCTGGCCGCCTCGATCATGTCGGCGATCCTGGTGCGCGAGACCTTCGGCTACTCGTTCTCGACATGGCGCTTCCATTTGCGCGGCGAGACCATCCGCAGCGCGCACGATGTCGGCTGGATGCGCAGCCTCACAGTCGGCTCGATGATGCGCAAGGACATCAAGACCATCTATGCCTCGACGACGCTGGCAGCCTTCCGCAAGCAAGTGCCGCTCGGCTCTGCCCAGCGGGTCATCGCCGTCGACGCGGGCGACCACTATGTCGGCGTGCTGATCGTGGCCGAACTGCACAGCGATCCTTCCGATGGCGAGGTGCCGGTGCGCGATCTTGCCAAATACAAGGACGCGGTGCTGGTGCCGAGCATGAACGTGCAGGCCGCCGCGGAAACATTCCAGCGCGCCGGCGCCGAAGAACTCGCAGTCGTCGAGGATTTCACCGACCACATCGTCTTGGGGCTTTTGACCGAAGGCCATCTGATGCGGCGCTATGCCGAGGAACTCGACAAGGCGCGCCGGGACCTATCGGGCGAGGGGTGACGGACGGCCAAGCGGGGGCCTGCGACAGTGGTTGCGGAGCCCTAATGCTCGATCGGTCCCTTGGCCATCACAAGCGCTGTGCCCGCGGTCGTCGGGCGTTCGATCATGCGCCGCACGCGGGGCGGTTCGTCGCCGCTGTGCAGGGCCCGCACGCGTTCGCCGATGACGGCGTCGGCATGGGTGATGCGTCCATTGTGCCTGATATATTCGATCCAGGTCGGCGTGTGATAATGCTCGATCCATACGGTGGGATTCTCGAGATCGCGCGCCAGCGTCCAGTTGCGGGCGCCGTCACGACGGCGGATGCGGCCGCGTTCGGCCATGATGGCGAGGAACTCCGGTTCGTCCTCGTGCCGGATCACATACTCGATCATGATGGCGATGGGACCACTGCGCGGCTTCAGGTCAAGCGCAAGGTGCGGTTCCTTAAAGCGATTGAGCGGGTCGAGGTTGAGCACCTGCTGTTGCGGCAGCGGGAGCAAAAGACCGATGGCGCCGCCGGCCAGCATGGCGACGCTGGCTGCGATCAGCGCGGTTTCGGCGCCGTGCGCATCGGCGACGACACCCCAGATCCAGCTGCCGAGCGCGATGCCGCCGAAAGTCGCGGTCTGGTAGACCGACAGCACCCGGCCGACCACCCAGCGCGGCGTCGCCATCTGCACCGTGACGTTGAAATGCGAAAGCGCGATCACCCAGCAGGCGCCGCCGACAAGCAGGCCGAGCGACGTCTGCCAGGCATGCTGGCTGACGGCGGCATTGAATGCGCAGACAGCGAAGCCGGCAAAAGCACAGCGCACCATCGTCTCGCTGGACAGCAACTGCCGCAGCCTGACGCTGATCAAGGCGCCGCCGACCGCGCCGATGCCGAAGGCGCCGAGCATGATGCCATAGGTCAGCGCATCGCCCTTGACGACATCGCGCGCCACCAGAGGCAGCAACGCAAGCACAGCGCCTGCACTGAAGCCGAACGCAGCACCCCTGACCAGCACCTTGCCGATGTTGGGCGACATGGCGACATAGCGCAGGCCGGCGCCCATGGCAGCCCCCAGCGACTCGCGCGGCAAGGTCGATACCGGCACGTCCGGCTTCCAGCGCGCCAGCACGACGATCAGGCCGATATAGCTCACCGCGTTCGCCGCGAAGGCGGCCGCGGCACCGGCCGCGGCGACGATGATGCCGCCGATCGCCGGACCGACGCTGCGTGTCAGGTTAAAGCCCATCGAATTGAGGGCGACGGCCGCCGGCACCTTGTTGCGGGGGACGATGTCGCCGACGGAGGCTTGCCATGACGGGCTGTTGAGCGCGGTGCCGCTGTCGATCAGGAAGGTGAAGGCGAGCAGCGTCCACGGCGTGATCAGGCCTGAATAGGTGAACAGGGTCAGAAGCACCGACACCACCAGCATGAAGGTCTGGGCGACAAGCATCACCTTGCGCCGGTCGAAACTGTCGGCGATGGCGCCGGCTACGAGTGCAAACAGCATGATCGGCAAGGTGGTCGAAGCCTGGACCAGGGCCACCTGATAGGGCGAGGTGGCGATCGTGGTCATCATCCAGGCGGCGCCGACACCCTGGATCAAGCCACCGAAATTCGAGACGAGACTTGCGCCCCACACGGCGCGGAAAATGCCGTGCCGGAAGGGCGCCAGCGCCGAGACGCTCTCGCTGTCCGGCTTTTCGTCAATCATTTGGGGTTCCTGCCATGTCGTGCCTGCTCGTCAGACAATCCGTTTGCGCAGACCGTTTGCCGAAAGTAGGGCATGGCGCCGCAAAGGGCAAAAAAGCGCATGGTCCAACAATGGGATAGAGGCGGTCCAGGCCTTGTCCGCCGTGGGTCCGGAGGTGCCGCGGGGATCGGCGGCGTCTGTCCTCGCACAATTGCGAACGGCATGCCGCGGCACACCATCCTGGAACAGGCTCAGAAGCCGTTCTGGATGCGCTCGAAGATGACGTTGGTGAAGGCCGATATCTGGCTGCCGATGAAGGGGCCGGTCAACGCCACCACCAGCATGATCGCGACGATCTTCGGCACGAAGGTCAAGGTGATCTCCTGTACCTGCGTCAGCGCCTGGATGAGGGCGATGCCGATGCCGACCGCCATGGCGACCAGCACCACCGGAGCGGACGCGACGAGCACCGTCCACACCGCGTACTGGACGATGTCGAGAGCGTCGGCCTCATTCATGGGACTGGCTCTCTGTCGAAAGCGTCAGCTTGCTGCCTTGACCGAGACTCCCGGACCGACGGCGACTTCGGTGCCGTTCTGCAGCACGGCGATGAGACCGTTGCTGGCGAGGCGCACCGAAGCCACGGTGCCCGTGGTCAGGCCGTCGGCGGAGGTGATCGAGCGCCCGATCAG
This sequence comes from Mesorhizobium sp. M7A.F.Ca.CA.004.04.2.1, assembly GCF_004022825.1. Lineage (NCBI taxonomy): Bacteria > Pseudomonadati > Pseudomonadota > Alphaproteobacteria > Hyphomicrobiales > Phyllobacteriaceae > Mesorhizobium > Mesorhizobium sp. M7A.F.Ca.CA.004.04.2.1. Next base: position 2,015 of record NZ_RZPH01000410.1, on the reverse strand, counting down.
TGCGTCGGCCTGCGACAGCGCCGAGGACTGCATGATCTGATTGAGCTTGGTGTTGGTCTGCACCGACTGCTCGACCTGAGAGAAGGTGGCGAGCTGGGCGACATATTGCGTCGAATCCATCGGCTTGGTCGGATCCTGGTTCTTCATCTCGGCGATCAGAAGCTTCAGGAAGGACTGGTAGTCGACCGCTGTCTTCGAGGTCGACGCCGTGGCCTGATTGGCGCCTGTCGGAATCGTCGTCGTCATGTCCACGTTCATCAGTATCGTGCTCCCACGGCCAGCGGGCGCTCGGCACCCAAAACATCGTCATTACCACCCAGCGCGCGGCGTTCGAGCGGATAAAGCGCGCGGATCGCCTTCAGCGCCTCGTAGATATGATCCTCGCCGACCATGCGGTCGATCTGTTTCAGCGCGCTGCAGATCTGGGTGTCCTCGAAGCTTGCCAGAAGCAGCGGCAGCGAACGGCGGAACATGTCGCGCGCCGCGGCGGCGCCGGCCGGGTTCATCAGCATGACCTGCAGGATGAAATAAAGCTGCTTGAGCGGCGTCGAGGCATCGTCGGCCTGGATCACGTGGCTTTCGAGCAGGAACTGGACGTCGTTCATCAATTCGACGGTGACCTTGCGGTCGACCCGGATGACGGCGCCGTTGATGTAGATCTTTTCGTTCGGCTTCAGCGATATCTTCAGCGTGTTGGTCATTGAATGCCGTCCCTGATGATCTGGGACACCTCGATCAACCCTTCGAAATTGTTGGTGCGGCCCTGACGGATGTCCTCCGCCTCGCGCAGCAGCCACAGGCCGATGGAAATGAGATTGGCGCGCAGTTCCTTGGGCAGGGCGTTGTCGCTGGAGCCAAGATCCTCGACGAAGGCGGTCCAGACGCGGTTGGTGAAGTGAAGCGCCTCGATCGCTTCCATGGAATCGTGGCCGGCCGCTGCTGCCGCCGCCAGCATGTCGATCGAGCGGGTCAGAAGCTCCCGCTCGCGGTCCTTCGCGTCGGCAACGGAGTTGCTCTGGATGTCGGCGTAGGAGAATTGGTACATCGTTGGGGCTCTACCGTTCCGTTAAGCGTTGTCAGGTCAGGTAATTCAACAGGCTGAGCTGCTGCAGGCGTGCGGTCAACGCGAAAGACGTTTCGATGTGCTGTGTCAGGTCCGCGACCCGTGTCGCGGCTGCCGCCGGATCGACGGCTTCCAGATCGAGAATGTGCCGTTCGAAAAGGTCGACCTGCGTTTTCATCCGATCGTTGGCATCGGAAACCCGCTTCTGGACGATGCCGGTCTCGGATTGAAGCTGGCCAATGCCGCTCAGCGCTTCGCCAACCAATGTGGTGGAGCGGCTGACAACCGTATTCTTCGCCGCCTGGCTGATGTTGCTGGACATCAGGCTGCTGACCATGGCTGCGGCCATGGCGAGTTTCTGAATGCCATCGCTGTTGGCGCTGGTCGAAGTCGGTGTGGTTTCGTTGAGTGCGATGCGGCTGACGATCTGCTGGTCGGTGGCGTTCGACCAGTCGCCCTGCCAACCCGCGCCCGTGAACAGCGGCGCGACATCGTTGGTGATGAAATCGTCCATCTGGGCGGCCGTGATGTTGGCCGCTGCCGGGTCGTCCTGGGTGAAACCGAAATTGGTGAGGAAAGCGGTATCGAATGCAGCCTTGGCGGGAGAGCCGGCAGCCGTGAAATCGTTGATCGGCTTGACGTCGGTGTTGGTGCCGGCAAACAGATATTCACCATTGACGCTGGTGTTGAGGATCGAGGTCAGCTGCTGGATGGTCGCCTTGCCGGAGTCCCGGGTGAGGCTGTTGGACGAGTCGCTTGAGGAAGCGGTGGTCAGGGCGGACAGGAAGGTCTGAGCGGCGCCGGAGAGCTGGCCAAGCGAGGTCTGTGTCGAGGAAAGCCTCGCGCCGACCAGGCCGTTGGAATCGATAATGACGTTGAGCCGGTCGAGATCGCGCGAGAAGGTGACGGACTGGGCGGTGCGCCCTCCGAGAGCCAGCCCGACATCGGCGAC
>NZ_RZPH01000040.1:2672-14316 GCF_004022825.1 Mesorhizobium sp. M7A.F.Ca.CA.004.04.2.1 | reverse complement strand
TGGCAGCACCACGCGCGGTCATGAAGCCGGATCCGCCACCGATGCCGAGGCCGCCGCCTTCGGAACGCTGCAGCAGCACCACGCCGACAAGGGCGAGCACGACCATGAGATGGATGACGATCAGTACGGTTTCCATAGTTTATCCTGGCAAGGCCTTGCCCGGCCGCGGACACGACCGGTGAATTGGAGGCGGCTCAATACAATGCTTTGACGGCATTTCCAAGCCCGTGGCCGGAATATGGGAAGCAACCCGTCCTTTGCAACGATTTCGTGCACCGGAAGCCCTGTCCGGCGGAGCGAATGTCTTCAGGCAATATTGCGATAAGCCTCGGCGATGCCGAGAAAATCCGCCGCTTTCAGGCTGGCGCCGCCGACCAGCGCGCCGTCGACATTCCTGACGCCGAGCAGTTCGACCGCGTTGGAGGGCTTGACCGAGCCGCCGTAGAGAATGCGCATCTTCGCCGCGACGCCGCCGAGCTTTTCCGACAGCTTTTCGCGGATATGTGCATGTGCTGCCGCCACATCGCCGGCCGTCGGCGTCAGGCCGGTGCCGATCGCCCATACCGGCTCATAGGCAATGATGGTGTTGGATGGGGTGGCGCTTGACGGGACCGAACCATCGACCTGCCGCGACAGCACGTCCAGCGTGGCGCCCGCTTCACGCTGTTCATGCGTTTCGCCGACGCAAATGATGGCAACAAGCCCGGCACGCCATGCGGCGGATGCCTTGGCCTGGACAGTGGCGTCATCCTCGCCGCGTTGCTCGCGGCATTCGGAATGGCCGACGATGACATGGCTCGCACCGGCATCCCTGAGCATTTCCGCCGAGATGCAGCCGGTGTAGGCGCCGCTCTCCTTGGTATGGCAATCCTCACCGCCGGCATGCACCGGCGTGCGTGACAGGATCTCCGCGGCGTGAGCAAGCAGGGTTGCGGGAACGCAAACCAGCGCTTCGGTCTCCGCGTCAAGTCCGCTCATGAAACCGTTGCCGATCATCCGGAGCTCGTTGAGCGAGGCGCTGGTGCCGTTCATTTTCCAGTTGCCGGCGACGAGCGGGCGAATTCCTGGCGTCATGGGTTTGCTTCTCCGGATGATATCGGGGCTCTGGCCCTCACTACCAAAATCAGGCCACAAAGCAATCGACAGTGGGCCGGAAGGGCGCTATTGCGCTTGTTTCAGACTCGGCGCGTGCGAAAATGCGCATAAATCGGAAGTAAAAATGCTTGGTATATTGAGAAACGCGGCAGGCACCTGGGTCGCGAAGGGGCTGTTGGTGCTGCTGGTGCTCAGCTTTTTGGTCTGGGGCGTTTCCGGGCAGCTGATGAGCGGTCTTGCCGGCCACGATTCGGTGATAACCGCCGGCGGCACCAAAGTATCGATCAACGAATACCGTCTCGCCTACGATCGCCAGCTCGCCGTCATGTCGCAACAGTTCGGCCAACGTCTCAGCCACGAACAGGCAAAGGCGCTCGGCGTCGACAACCAGGTGTTGGCTCAGCTCGTCTCTGGTGCCGTTCTCGACGAACAGGCCCGCAAGCTGGGCCTCGGACTTTCCAAGGATCGGCTGGCCGAGTTGACACGCGAGGACCCAGCCTTCAAGGGCCCGGGCGGCCAGTTCGACCGCAGAACGTTCGAATATATGCTGCAGCAGATCGGCATGCGGCCCGAGGACTATTTGAAGAACCGTGCCCAGGTGGCCGTGCGCCAGCAAATTGTCGAGGCGGTCTCGGATGGCCTCAAGGCTCCGGACACTTTCTTCAAGGCGGTTGCGCTCTATCGCGGCGAAGACCGCACCATCGACTATTTGACGCTGCCCAAGGCACTGGTCGAGCCGATCGCGGCGCCGTCCGATAGCGTGCTCTCGGCCTATTTCGAAGCCAACAAGAAGACATATGCGGCACCCGAATACCGCAAATTTTCCTATGTCCGCCTCGAACCCGTTGACATCATGGATACGACCGCCGTCACCGACAGCCAGGTCAGCGACGACTACAACAAGAACAAGGCGCGTTACACCACGCCGGAACTGCGCACCGTCGAGCAGCTCGTGTTCAAGACGCCGGATGCGGCCAAGGCCGCACTCGATTCGCTCAAGGCCGGCGCCACTTTCGACAAGCTTGTCACGGCCGAAGGCAAGACGCCGGCCGATACGTTGCTCGGCACGCTTGCCAAGGACAAGATCGCCGACAAGGCGGTCGCCGACGCGGCCTTTTCGCTCAACGCCAATGAAGTCAGTCAGGTCGTGCAAGGCGCCTTCGGTCCGGTGCTGCTGCGCGTCACCGAGATCAAGCCCGAGGTGGTGAAGCCACTGGCCGAGGTGTCCGATCAGATCCGCAAGGATCTGGCGCTGGGCGAGGCAAGTCGCATCCTACTGGACGTGCGCGACAATTACGATGACACCCGCGCCGCCGGCAGTTCGCTGGCGGAGGCCGCGGCCAAGCTGAAGCTTAAGGTCGTCACCATCGACGCCATCGATCGCAGTGGACTGCGGCCAGATGCAAGCATCGTCAAGGACCTGCCGCAATCGCCGGAGCTGATCAAAGCCGTCTTCGACGCCGAACCCAACACGGAAAACGATGCCTTGACCACAGCCGACAACGGCTTCGTCTTCTATGAGGTGGCGTCCGTCACGCCGGCTCGCGACCGCACGCTGGATGAGGTTCGTCAGAAAGTCGTCGCCGACTGGACGGCGGCGGAAATAAGCAAGCGGCTGGCCGCCAAGGCTGACGAACTGGAAAAGCGGCTCAAGGCCGGCGCAACGCTCGATGTCATCGCCAGCGAACTGAAGCTCGAAAAGCAGACCAAGCGCGGTGTCAAGCGTGAGGCTGACGATGTCGACTTCGGTAAGGAGGGTGCGGCAGCGATGTTCGGTGTCGGCGAAGGCGGCACCGGCTTGGTCCCCTCACCCACCGGAGACGGGCAGATCCTGTACAAGGTCGCCGAAGTGTTCGAGCCCGCCGGAGCCGATGCCAGTTCGGTGCCGGACGACGCGCAGAAATCCTTCACCTCCGGCATGTCGGATGACCTGCTCGACCAGTTGGTGGCGCAGTTGCAGACGCAGTACGACGTTCGCATCGACCAGGCCGCCGTCGCCCAAGCCTCGACAAGATGAGCGCGCTGAAAACCCATATCGCCAAGATCGCGACCGGTAGCGCGCTTTCCTTCGAGGAAGCGCGCGAGGCCTTCGACATCATCATGTCGGGTGACGCGACCCCCGGCCAGATCGGCGGTTTCCTGATGGCGCTGCGTGTGCGCGGCGAGACGGTGAGCGAGATTTCAGGCGCCGTCGCAACCATGCGGGGCAAGATGCTGCACGTCGACGCGCCCACCGACGCCATCGACATCGTCGGCACCGGCGGCGACAATTCTCACAGCGTCAACATTTCGACGGCATCGGCCTTCGTCGTTGCCGGCAGCGGCGTGCCGGTTGCCAAACACGGCAATCGCGGCCTGTCATCGCTGACGGGGGCAGCCGACGTGCTGGTTGCGCTCGGCGTCAAGATCGACATCTCGCCCGAATTCATCGGCCGCTGCATCCACGAGGCAGGCGTTGGCTTCATGTTCGCGCCTGCGCACCATCCGGCGATGAAGCATGTCGGCCCGACTCGCGTCGAGCTCGGCACCCGCACCATCTTCAACCTGCTCGGGCCGCTCTCCAATCCGGCCGGCGTCAAGCGGCAGCTGGTCGGTGTGTTCCTGCCGGAATGGATCCTGCCGGTTGCCGAGACGCTGAAGGCGCTGGGTGCCGAGCATGTCTGGGTTGCCCATGGCGACGGCTATGACGAGATCACCACCACCGGCGAGACGCAGGTTGCCGAACTGATCGGCGGCGAGATCCGCAGCTTCACCCTGACGCCTGAAGCGGTTGGGTTGCCGCGCCACAGCAAGGACGAATTGCGTGGCGGCGATGCGGACTACAACGCCAAGGCCTTGCGCGATATGCTGGGCGGCGCCGCCGGCGCCTATCGCGACACCGTGCTGATGAACGCCGGTGCAGGACTGGTTGTGGCCGGCAAGGCGACGACGCTTGGCGACGGCATCGCGGCGGCGGCGCAAGCCATCGATAGCGGCCGTGCCCTGCGAGTGCTCGACAGGCTGGTCGAGATTTCGAACGGATAACGGATAGAGCGTGTCTGACATTCTTCGCAATATCGAGGCCTACAAGCGCGACGAAATCGCGGCAGCAAAGGCACGCGTGCCGTTGGCCGAAATCAAGGCCCGGGCAAAAGACGCCGACGCACCGCGCGGCTTTCTTGCCGCACTGGAAGCGAAGCGCAAATCCGGCGCCTTCGCGCTAATCGCCGAGATCAAGAAGGCGAGCCCTTCCAAGGGTCTGATCCGTGCCGATTTCGATCCACCGGCGCTGGCGCAGGCCTATGCCAAGGGTGGTGCTGCCTGTCTTTCGGTGCTGACCGATGCACCGTCCTTCCAGGGTGCGCCCGAATTTCTCACCCGGGCGCGAGCCGCCGTCGCGCTGCCGGCGCTGCGCAAGGATTTCCTGTTCGATCCGTATCAGGTCTACGAAGCCCGCGCCTGGGGCGCGGATGCCATCCTGATCATCATGGCCAGTGTCGACGACGTCCTGGCCAGCGAGCTCGAGGCGACGGCCTTCGAACTCGGCATGGATGCACTGGTCGAAGTGCACGACGAGACCGAGACGCAGCGCGCGCTAAAACTGTCGTCGCGGCTGATCGGCATCAACAACCGCAATCTGCGCACATTCGAGACCAGCCTCGACACTTCCATGCGGCTGGCGACGATGGTTCCGGCCGACCGCTTGCTGGTCAGCGAGAGCGGTATTTTCTCGCATGACGACTGCCTCAGGCTGCAAAAGAGCGACATCGGCACTTTTCTTGTCGGCGAGAGCCTGATGCGGCAACAGGACGTCACCGCGGCGACGCGCCTGCTTCTGACAGGCAAGGCTTTGGCCGAGGCCATCTGACGATGGTATCGGGCCTTACCCATCTCGGCGCGCAGGGCGAGGCCAACATGGTCGACGTCGGCGACAAGGACGAAACAACGCGCACGGCGATCGCCGAAGGCTTTGTCGCGATGCAGCCCGAGACGCTGAAGATGATCCTCGCCGGCAACGCCAAGAAGGGCGATGTGCTCGGCACTGCGCGCATCGCCGGTATCATGGCGGCGAAGAAGACGCATGAACTGATCCCGCTCTGCCACCCGCTGCTTTTGACCAAGGTTTCCGTCGACATCGAGCCCGACCATGCTTTGCCGGGCCTGAAGGTCACCGCACTGGCGCGCGTCACCGGCAAGACGGGTGTCGAGATGGAAGCGCTGACGGCTGCCTCGGTCGCCTGCCTGACCATCTACGACATGGCCAAAGCAGTAGACCGCGCCATGGTCATCACCGGCATCCGCCTGGTCGAAAAGACCGGTGGCAAGTCGGGTGACTACAAGGCGAGCGCCTGATGGCGCTGGTTCCTATCGCGGAGGCGCTTGAACGCCTGCTTGATGGCGCGGCGCCTCTAGCCGGCGAAAGCGTTCCCCTGTTCGAGGCTGTGGATCGTGTTCTGGCGGAACCGGTCGTAGCACTTCGCACCCAGCCGCCTTTCAATGCTTCCGCCATGGACGGCTATGCAGCGCGCGCCGCCGACGTCACGTCGGTCCCATCCAGGCTGTCGGTGATCGGCATGGCGCCGGCTGGGCGTGGCTTCGACGGCACGGTCGGCCAGACGCAGGCCGTGCGCATCTTCACCGGCGCGCCGCTGCCCGAAGGCGCCGACACCATCGTCATCCAGGAGAATGTCCGCGATCTCGGCGCCGGCGAAATCGAAGTGACCGCGCCAACGGCGCAATGGCGCAATATCCGCCGCATCGGGCTCGATTTTTCAACAGGCGACATGCTGCTGGAAAAAGGCCGCTTGCTCGACCCGGCGGCACTGTCGCTGGCAGCATCGGCCAACCATCCTCGGGTCAGCGTGGTGAAACGGCCGCTGGTCGCCATTATCGCCACCGGCGACGAATTGCTGCCGCCGGGCAGCGATCTCGGCCCGGACCAGATCATTTCATCGAATGCCTATGGCGTCGCCGCCACCGCACACTCGGTCGGCGCCCGCGCGCTCGATCTCGGCATTGCCGCCGATCGCAAGGAGGCTATCGCCGAACTGGTGCAAAAAGCGGTCGCGGCCGGTGCGGATGTCATTGTGACGCTTGGTGGCGCCTCGGTCGGCGATCACGACCTGATCCACGACGTGCTGACCGGCGAAGGCATGACGCTCGGCTTCTGGAAGATCGCCATGCGTCCTGGCAAGCCGCTGATGTTCGGCCGCCTCGGCGATATCAGGTGCATCGGCCTGCCCGGCAATCCGGTGGCAAGCCTGGTCTGCTCGCAGTTGTTCCTGAAGCCGCTGCTGGCGCGGCTCGGCGGCCGCAATCATCGCCAGGACATACGTCCGGCACGGTTGGGTGCCGCCATGCCGGCCAATGATCTGCGCCAGGACTATGTGCGAGCGGTGGTCAGGGAAGATGACGGCGCGCTGGTGGCGACGCCGTTCGGTATCCAGGATTCCTCGATGCTGAGAATGCTGGCCGACGCCAACGGGCTGATCGTGCGGGCGCCGTTTGCCCCCGCAGCAGCTGCTGGCGAGGCTTGCAGCGTACTGATGCTGCGCTGAAGCAGCGCAGAACAAACCATTAATAACAAACAGAAAATTACGTCGGCGCTATTCCGATATCAAGGCGCGGGTCAGCGGATGCGCCGGATCGGCAAGGCCGTCGACAATGCTGAAATGATGCCGGTCAGGCTCGACCACGGTGCCGGTGGTGGCGCCGAGGCCGGTCCAGATGTTGGCAAGCAGCGCATTCTGGCGCAGGAATTCGGCGCGCTCGCCGCCACCGGCCCAACAGGTGATGCGGGCACCATCCATGGGCCGCAGCAGCGCCGGGCTTTCAGCCAGCGCCTCATCTTCGTCGATGGCCAGAGTCGCGTTCATCTCGGTGCGCATGATCGGACGCAGATCGTGGACACCCGAAATCGAAACGACATGGCGCACGCGCCGCGCCACATCGTCCGTCAGAGACGTGGTTGTCGTCACCATCCGGCTGGCAAGATGGCCGCCGGCCGAATGTCCGGTCAGCATCAGCGGCCCGTCGACCATTGCCGCCGCCTTGCCGATCGCCACGCCGATCTCCTGGACGATGCCGGCGATGCGTAAGTCCGGGCACAGCGTGTAGGACGGCATCGCCACGGCAAAGCCGCTGCTGACCGCACCATTGGCGAGATGCGACCAGAAACTCTTGTCGAACGCCTTCCAGTAACCGCCATGGATGAACACCACCAACCCTTTGGGCGTGGCGCTGGGGAGGAAGAGATCGAGCCGATTGCGTCGCCCATCGCCATAGGTGATGTCGAGCCGTGCCCGGCCCTGCGCCGAGAGTGCGTCACGAAACGCTTGCGCAGGCTCCACCCACGCGGCCGGCCATCGGTCGCTGCCGGCGATATTCGCACCGTTGGCATAGGCATCATCCCAATCGACGATGTGACGTTCGAACATCTGCGCCCTTCCCCAAAAACGGCATCGCTGTTCCGCTAGCAATGGCCACCGCCACGCCATGCGTCAATGCTCTAGGGCAAAAACATTTTAGGCTTGAAACAAATTTCGACTGGTGCGATCCTGCCCGCACGAACAGCCGACAATGGGAGGTCTGCTGTGCTGCCCGAAGCCTGCAAATGGTCACCCCGTTCGGGTGGCGTCGAGCAAGGCGCGACTTGCGGCACGAAGCCTCCTCAAAAAAAGCAGGACCTTCAGATCACTGGTCAGGCGCCTCGCGCACTGGCCGTCCAGCAGACAGGAGAGCGGCGACATGCTTGGGCCTTCAGCGCATATCGACACGTTCACGCGCGATCACCTGCCGCCGCCGGAGCAATGGCCTGAAATCCTGCTCGACGGCTTCGACTATCCCGAACGCCTCAACGCCGGTGTCGAACTGACCGACAGGCTGGTCGAGAAAGGCCTGGGCGACCACACCGCGCTGATCGGCAATGGCCGCCGCCGCACCTACAAGGAACTGTCCGACTGGACGAACAGGCTGGCCCACGCGCTGGTCGAGAATTATGGGGTCGAGCCCGGCAACCGGGTGCTGATCCGTTCGGCCAACAACCCCGCCATGGTCGCCTGCTGGCTGGCCGCCACCAAGGTTGGCGCCGTGGTCGTCAACACCATGCCGATGCTGCGCGCCGGCGAACTCGCCAAGATCGTCGACAAAGCGGAAATCACCGTCGCGCTCTGCGACACCAGGCTGATGGACGAGATGACCGCCTGCGCCAAGGACAGCGCATTCCTCAAGCAGGTCATCGGTTTCGACGGCACCGCCAACCATGATGCTGAACTCGATCGTGCCGCTCTCGACAAGCCGGTGACGTTCACCGCAGTCGACACCGGCCGCGACGATGTTGCCCTGCTCGGCTTCACCTCGGGCACAACAGGCGTTCCGAAGGCGACGATGCATTTCCACCGCGACCTGCTGATCATCGCCGACGCCTACGCCCGCGAAATCCTGGAGGTGACGCCGGACGACATCTTCGTCGGCTCGCCGCCGCTGGCCTTCACCTTCGGCCTTGGCGGACTCGCCATCTTCCCGCTGCGCTTCGGTGCGGCGGCGACGCTGCTGGAGCAGGCGACGCCACCCAACATGATCCACATCATCGAGACCTACAAAGCGACGATCTCTTTCACCGCGCCGACTGCCTACCGCGCCATGCTGAAGGCCATGGATGAAGGAGCGGACCTGTCATCGCTGCGCGTCGCCGTTTCGGCCGGCGAAACCTTGCCTGCTCCCGTTTTCGAAGTGTGGACACAAAAGACCGGAAAGCCGATCCTCGACGGCATCGGAGCCACCGAGATGCTGCACATCTTCATCTCCAACCGTTTTGACGACATGAAGCCCGCGTCGACCGGAAAGCCGGTGGGCGGCTACGAGGCGCGCGTCGTCGATGACGAGATGCGCGAGGTGCCACGCGGCGCGACCGGCAGGCTTGCGGTGCGCGGACCGACCGGCTGCCGCTACATGGCCGATGACAGGCAGAAGGAATACGTGCGCGACGGCTGGAACCTCACCGGCGATACCTTCACGCAGGACGAGGACGGCTTCTTCCATTTCGCCGCACGCTCCGACGACATGATCGTCAGCGCCGGCTACAACATCGCCGGTCCCGAGGTCGAGGCGGCGCTGCTGGCGCACCCGGACGTCGCCGAATGCGCTGTCATTGGCGCCGAGGACGCCGAGCGCGGCCAGATCGTCGAGGCGCATGTCGTGCTAGCGCAGGGCGTCGCGCCCGACGCCCTCACCACCAAGCGCCTGCAGGACCATGTCAAGGCAATGATCGCGCCCTATAAATATCCGCGATCGGTAAAATTCATCGCCGCTCTGCCCAAGACCCAGACCGGCAAGATCCAGCGCTTCCGGCTGCGCACGGAGAAAATCGATTGAGCGAGCCATACGATCCGGCGTCCGAAGGCGCCCAGATGTCGTTCAAGGAGCGCATGTCCTACAGCGACTACCTGCACCTGGAGAAAGTGCTGGAGGCCCAGACGCCGCTGTCATCGGCGCATGACGAGATGCTGTTCATCATCCAGCATCAGACCTCCGAACTCTGGATGAAGCTCGCTCTACACGAGATTGGAGCCGCGATCCGTTCCATCCGCGCCGACCGGCTCGAGCCGAGCTTCAAGATGCTGTCGCGCGTTGCGCGGATCTTCGAGCAGCTGAACAATGCCTGGGATGTGCTGCGGACGATGACGCCGAGCGAATACACCGAGTTCCGCGACGCGCTCGGCCAGTCCTCGGGTTTCCAGTCCTGGCAGTATCGCGCCATCGAGTTCATGGCCGGCAACCGCAACCTGGCCATGCTCGGGCCGCACAAGCACCGGCCCGACCTGAGCGGAAAGCTGGAAGCGATCCTGACCGAACCATCGCTCTACGACGAAGCGCTGCTGCTGCTTGCGCGCAACGGATTCGACATCGGTGCCGATGCCAAGCGCACGGACTGGCGTGAGACGCGAACCGAGAATGAAGAGGTGCTGGTCGCCTGGCAAACCATTTACCGCGATCCGCAGCGCTACTGGATGTTCTACGAACTGGCAGAGAAGCTGGTCGACTTCGAGGATTATTTCCGCCGCTGGCGCTTCAACCACGTCACCACGGTTGAGCGCATCATCGGTCTGAAACGCGGCACCGGCGGCACGTCGGGTGCTTCGTATCTGAAGAAGATGCTCGAGGTGGTGCTGTTCCCGGAACTGTGGACGGTCCGCACCCGGCTCTGACATCGTCGAAATGAAAACAGCGACGCGCGGCGGCGGAACACCCTTCGCGAACAACCGGGGACTGACTGACCATGAGTGGATTTCCTGATCTCGCCGCAGTCGAAGCGATGGATGCCACAGATCCGCTGCGGGCCATGCGCGACCGTTTCATTCTGCCGGAGGGGGTGATCTATCTCGACGGCAATTCACTGGGGGCAGCGTCTCATGCCGTTTTCGGCGAGCTGCAGCAGGCGGCAACCCAGGAATGGGCCCAGGACCTCATCCGAGCCTGGAATACGGCCGGATGGTTCGAGATGCCGATCGAACTCGGCGATCAACTCGGACGCCTGATTGGAGCCGCGGCCGGCCAGACCGTCGTCTGCGACACGACGTCGACCAACATCTACAAGGTGCTGCATGCGGCGCTGGAGATTCGGCCGGGCCGGTCGGTCATCGTCGCCGAGGGTGACAGTTTCCCCACCGACCTGTACATCGCCGAAGGCGTGGCCTCGACACGGGACGGCGTCCTGCTGCGCCTCGCGGGCGTCGACGCGCCCACTATCGAAGAGCTGATCAACGAAAACGTCGCGGTGGTGCTGGTCAACCACGTCAACTACAAATCGGGTGAACTGCGCGACATGGCGGCGCTGACGCGCAAGGCTCATGCGGCCGGAGCGCTGATCGTCTGGGATCTATGCCACACCGCCGGCGCCCTGCCCGTCGAGCTCGATCACGCAAATGCCGATTTCGCCATCGGCTGCACTTACAAGTACCTCAACGGCGGTCCGGGCGCACCGGCCTTCATCTATGCCGCGCAGCGCCATCACGGCGATATCAGCCAGCCGCTCAGCGGCTGGTGGGGCCATGCGCGGCCCTTTGCCTTCGAACGGGGGTATGTTGCCGGCACCGGTATCCGCCGCTTTCTGTGCGGCACCCAGCCGGTCCTGTCGATGCGGGCGCTCAAAGGCGCGCTTGCCATCTGGAACGACGTCGACATGGCGGCATTGCGAAAAAAGAGCGTCGCGCTGACGGAACTGTTCATCCAGCTCGTCGAAGCAAAGTGCGGCGCCTATGGCCTCACGCTGGAGACCACCCGCGACGCGACCAGGCGCGGCAGCCAGGTGTCGTTCCTTCACGATCACGGCTATCAAATCATGCGGGCGCTGATCGAGCGCGGCGTCATCGGTGATTTTCGCGCGCCATCGACCATCCGTTTCGGCTTCACGCCCCTCTATATCGGCTACAAGGATGTGTGGCTGGCGGTTCAAGTGCTAGAAGACATTCTGCGCACGGGCGCATGGAAGGACCAGCGTTTCGCCGTCTAGGAAGCCGTTACCTGACGCAACGATCCCCGCGATTTGCCGTCGCCGCCCTCACTGCCCGGC
>NZ_RZPH01000040.1:0-2662 GCF_004022825.1 Mesorhizobium sp. M7A.F.Ca.CA.004.04.2.1 | reverse complement strand
GGGCTGATTCCAGCCACAAATGCCAACAGACGTTGGCGTTTTGGCTCCGTTTCGTTCACGGCAAACGAACGTCCCGAAGATTGATAGCGTCCCTTGTGGAGGTCGATCGGCAGATGATGCCAAGCCTTGGGTCGAGGATGAGCCACAGGTCATTAACCATAATGGTTTCAATGTGAGCAGGCGCATTGCCGTGGTTGGCGCCTGTCGATCGCGACCCGCTGGCAAGCCCAAATAATTTCAGCAGCCTTAACAAATTCATTAAACTTTAAACGGTTGCAGAACACAACTGGAACAGATAGTGTTTGTTCTGGGTTTGTTTTTCGATTCTGGTTTCAGGTAATCTGGGGGCCGCCATGCTGACACGCAAGCAACATGAACTGCTGATGTTCATCCATGAACGCCTGAAGGAGAGCGGCATTCCGCCATCCTTCGACGAGATGAAGGAGGCGCTCGACCTTGCCTCCAAATCCGGGATTCATCGGCTGATCACCGCACTTGAGGAGCGCGGCTTTATTCGCCGGTTGCCCAACCGGGCACGCGCGCTGGAAGTGCTGCGATTGCCGGACTCGATCGCGCCCGGCCTCAACGCGGCAAAGAAGTTTTCGCCAAGCGTCATCCAGGGCAGTCTCGGTCAGGGTGGTGCCCTTGGCCGGCAGATCAAGCCGGCGCCTTCGCGGATGCCCTCGCCCGGCAATGATGACGATGCGGTCTCCGCCGTGTCGATACCGGTCATGGGCCGTATCGCCGCCGGTGTGCCGATCGATGCCATCCAGCATCAGACGCATTCGATCTCGGTGCCGCCGGACATGATCATGGGCGGCGCCCACTATGCGCTGGAGGTTAAGGGCGACTCGATGATCGAGGCCGGTATCTTCGACGGCGACACCGTCATCATCCGTAATGCCGACACGGCGAACCCCGGCGAGATCATCGTGGCGCTGGTCGATGAAGAGGAAGCGACGCTGAAGCGGTTCCGCCGCAAGGGCGCTTCCATCGCTCTCGAAGCCGCCAATCCGGCCTATGAAACCCGTATTTTCGGCCCAGACAGGGTCAAGGTGCAAGGCAAGCTCGTCGGCCTCATCCGCCGCTACTGAGGCGGCTGCGGGTTGGCCGCTGGCTTCTCGGGTTTCTTGAAGGGTGCCAGCCCCCTCGCCTCACGAGAGTATTTGCGTTGCGTGTGCCAGGGCCGATATGGGCTGTTCACCGCGAAGCTGATTGTCGCCGGCGTGGTCGCCGATTGGCGATCGAAGAAGACCGCGGCACTGCCTTTGCGAGCCAGTTGCCGCTTGGTGATGACGAGAACCAGCGGATTGTGACAGGCGTCATAGGCGGTGGCGTCATTGATGACGATCAGCTCGGCGAAGCCACAGGCTTTCCAGGTGTCCTTGCGGTCCTCGACATAGGCAATGATCGCACCGGACATATGCCTGGCCACGCAAACGCCTGAGGAGCAATAGAACGGCGATCCCGGCGGTAGCTCAACGGCGTCCGCGACGTCGAATTGCCCATCGCTCTTGTCGAACACCTCTGGCACGACGATGGTTTCTGATGTCAGGGCGCGTTTCCAGTTGTCGACGGTGAATTCGTTCGGCCGTTCCCGGCTGACGGCAAGCTCGCCGCCACCGATCGGCAACGCCACCAGCCGGGCGTCTTCCGAGATCAGCACATCCGGCGTGCGCGTATCCGAGACGGTCAGCAAGCCTGCCAGCGCGAATGGCAGAGCAGCGAGCCGCAGCCAAGTTGTCGCCATCGTCGCGATGACCAGGGCAATTGTCACCAGCAGGACAGATTGCTGCGAAATCAGCCCAACCCCATCGACAGGCGAACGTTCGGAGATCCAACCCGATATGGCGATCATCACCGTCAGGCCCTTGCCCATCAGGTAGAGGGCCGGCCAATCCAATCCGAAAGGCATCAGCAGCGCGCTTGCGACAGCCAGGAACATGACGACGGTGACGATCGGCATAACCGCCAGATTGGCGAACAGGCTGAGCGGCGACACACGCTGAAAATGCCAGATGGCAAACAGCGTCGTGGCGCTGCCGGCGATGATGGAGGTCATGGCAAGGCCGGTTGCCGCGAGCACGAACTTTCGCGTCAGGAAACCGGGCATGGATCGCTTTGGGGGCGGCGGTCTTGCTTTTCCCGCGCGGTGATCGGCCCAGCCGGCATAGGCGCCGACCAGAGCCGCGGTCGCGGCGAACGACATCTGAAAACTCGGGCCGACCACCTCATGCGGCGACACCACGATGACGGCGATCGCCGAGATCGCCAGATTGCGCATGGTGAGTGCTGCTCGATCGAACAGCACGGCAATCAGCATCACCGCCAGCATGATGAAGCTGCGCTCGGCGGCAACGACGACTCCAGAGATGATGAGATAGGCCGCGATCGAGAACAGTGCGGCGAAGGCGGCATACTTCTTGACCGGGCGACGCGCGGAAAAGTCGGGAAACAAGGCGAAGGCGCCGCGCAGCAAGCCCATGATGGTGCCTGCGACCAGCGCCATGTGCAGTCCCGAAATCGAGATGATGTGGTAGATGCCGGTACGTCGCATCGCCTCATTGATGTCATCGGGAATGCCGGCGCGCACGCCGACGATCAGCGCCGCGGCGATCTCGCCTTCGGCGCCGCCGACGCTCGCCCTGATATGGTCGGCGAT
>NZ_RZPH01000409.1:0-5012 GCF_004022825.1 Mesorhizobium sp. M7A.F.Ca.CA.004.04.2.1 | reverse complement strand
AGGCACCTGGACCCCCGAGATCGACCCGGCCAAGGCGATGAAGAAGGGCCATATCAGCTTCGAGCTCAGGGGACACAAGCTGCATGGGGCATGGCATCTGGTGCGACTGAAGCCGCGTGCGGGTGAAAAACGCGACAACTGGCTGCTGATCAAGTCGGACGATGCCGCCGCGCGTCCTGGCGAGGACATCCTCAAGGAGGCGCCGGAATCGGTGAAGTCGGGCCTGACGATCGAGGAGGTCGGCGAGGGCAAGGCCGCGAAGGGTGAGAAGCCGAAGGTCTGGCATTCCAACAAGCCGGCCGCCGGCAAGACGAAGGCCGCGGGCAAGAAACTCGACTTCATCGAGCCGCAGCTGGCCACGCTGGAGCGCGATGCGCCGCCGGGCAAGGACTGGCTGCATGAGGTGAAGTTCGACGGCTATCGCATGCAGGCGCAGATCGCCGGCACCGATGTGCGGCTGCTGACCCGGACCGGCCTCGACTGGACGAAGAAGTTCGGCGGCGAGATCGTCGCGGAGCTGGCCGGGCTGAAGTGCAGCGACGCCATCATCGATGGCGAGGTGGTCGTGCTCGCCGACAGCGGCGTCTCGTCTTTCGCGCTGTTGCAGCAGGATCTGTCGGCGAAGCGGACAAATCGCTTCATCTATTACGTATTCGATCTGATGCGCCTCGATGGAAGGGATTTGCGGCGCGAGCCGCTGGTCGAGCGCAAGCAGGCCTTGCAGGATTTGCTCGGCAAGCAGTCCGACAATCCGGCGGTCCGCTTCAGCGACCACTTTTCCGAACCCGGCAAGATCATGCTGGAGCATGCCTGCCGGATGGGCCTGGAAGGCGTCGTCTCCAAGCGTGCCGATGCACCCTATCGCAGCGGCCGCGGCCCGACCTGGGTGAAGTCGAAATGCACGGCGCGGCAGGAATTCGTCATCGGCGGCTATCTGCCGTCGGACAAGACCGGGCGCGGCCTGCGCTCGATCCTGGTCGGCTTCCACGAGGGCGGCAAGCTGCATTATGCCGGCCGCGTCGGCACTGGTTTCTCCGGCAAGGGCGCCAACGAGCTGAAGGCAAAACTCGATGCATTGACGGCAAAGACATCGCCCTTCTCCACCGCCGTGCCGAAGGGCAAGGGCCTGGTCTGGGTCAAGCCCGAACTTGTCGGCGAAGTGGAGTTTCGCAGCTGGACCTCGGACCGTATAATACGCCACGCCTCGTTCCAGGGATTGCGCGAGGACAAGCCGGCGGAGGAAGTCGTGCAGGAAAAGCCCAAAGCGTCGACAGGCAAGACATCGACAGGCAAGAGCACGGCCAAGCCGGCATCGGGTGGCAAAGCCGCCGGATCGATGACGACCACGGTAAAACTCTCGCATCCCGACAAGCTGCTGTGGCCGGATGAAAACATCTCCAAGCAGGGCCTGCTCGACCATTACGCGCAGGTTTGGCCGCGCATGGAACAGTTTGTCGTCAACCGGCCGCTCAGCCTGGTGCGGGCGCCGGACGGTGTCGGTGGCCAGCGTTTCTTCCAGAAACATGCCTCGGCCGGTATGAGCGACAAGATCGCGCGCATGAAGGATCCGACTGACGGCGAGGAGATCTTGTACATCCGGGATTTCGATGGTGTCGCCGCACTGGTCCAGTATGGCGTGGTCGAGATCCACATCTGGGGGTGCACGATCGACGAGATCGAAAAGCCCGACCAGATCATCTTCGATCTCGATCCCGATGAAGGTATCGACGTGAAAGCGGTCCGCGAGGCGGCACTCGATATCAGGGGCAAGCTCGACGAGCTGTCGCTGCCGAATTTCGTCAAGACTTCGGGCGGCAAGGGTTTTCACGTCATGGTGCCGCTGAGACCAGCGGCGGATTGGGATGAGGTCAAAACCTTCGCCCATGATTTTGCCCGTGCGCTGGAGCAGGGTGCCCCCGACCGCTACACGGCGACGCTGTCGAAAAAAGCGCGCACTGGAAAGATCTTCGTCGACTATCTGCGCAATGGCAGGGGCTCGACGACGGTCGCGCCCTATTCGTCACGCGCCAAGAAGGGCGCCACCGTGTCGATGCCGGTGACCTGGCCAGAGATCGAGGCCGGCTTGGCGCCGAACGCTTTCCCGATCGGCGGCAAGACTACGCTGAAACAGCTGGCGAAAGCCGATCCGTGGTCGGATTTCTTTAAGCAGGGCAAGGCTCTGAGGCGGGGTTAACGCTTCGCCCGTTCAAGACAGAAACACCCTCTCAAACGCCTGTCTACCCGGCGGCGAGAAGATCACCGCGCGGCTGTCCTTCTCGCGGCGCGCCCATTTCTCGGCCAGGATCTTCTCGAGGATGGCGGCGCCCAGCGTGCCGGCGAGGTGCGAACGGCGCACGCTCCAGTCGAGGCAGGCGCGGCACACCGGCCGGCGCGGCTTGGTATAAACGTCGATGCCTATCGCCGCGAAATGCGAAGCCGCCGATGGCCCGAGCCTGATCTCCTGTTCGTCGCGGACCAATACGTTCTTGGCGACGAGCCGATCGAGCATCGCCACCGCCTGCTCGCCGGCGAGGTGATCGTAGCAGACGCGCGCCACCCGCATGGCACCATCGCGCGGACCGGGGCGCACACGCTTTGGACCGACGGCTTCCGCGACGCCTGTGATGGCTTCGATCATGCCGGCCACCTGCGGTCCGGCGAGGCCGTAATAGCGATGCCGGCCCTGGCTCGCCACCGTGAGCAGCCCACCTTCCATCAGTTTGCCCAGATGCGAGCTGGCGGTCGGCAGCGAAACGCCGGCCTCGAGCGCCAGTTCGCTCGCCGTCAGCGCCGTGCCGCCCATCAGGGCATTCAGCATGTTTGCCCGTGCCGGGTCGCCGACCAGGCTGGCGATGCTGGCGATGTCGGGTCCTTCACGCATAGTTCGTTCCTCATCGAAGCGTTCTTGTCAGATAATCACTATTCTCAGGTGAGATCAAGGAGACGACGATGGCCGCACGAACCGCTTTCCCCTCAGCCTCGCTCCCCAGCCGTCAATTCTTCCCGTTCGTCACCTGGCTGCGTTCGCGGCTGCTGGCCCGCTGGTATGACCGCCATTTGCAGCGTCTGGACCTTGCCGAGATGGATGATCATCAGCTGCGCGATCTTGGGCTAACGCGGCAAGACGTGCGCCGCGAATGCGCGAAGTCCTTCTGGCAGCCCTAGCAGACCAGACGACACAACGTTTCGATGCCGCTCGAACTATCGACGCACCCCAAGGAGACCACAATGACCATCACCTGCTTCATCCGCTACGAGATCGACCCGTTCGGCAAGGCGGCCTTCGAGGAGTATGCGCGCAATTGGGGCCAGGCCATTCCACGCTGCGGCGCCGATCTGATCGGTTACTACGCGCCGCATGAGGGCTCGGCGACGACCGCGTATGCCGCCTACAACATCGAGAGCCTGGCCGCCTACGAAGCCTATCGCGCCCGGCTTGCCGCCGATCCCACCGGCAAGGCAAACTACGAATTCGCCAAGCGCGAGAGGTTCATCCTGAAGGAGGATCGCATGTTCCTGAAACTGGCCTCAGGCCCGCACGCGAAACTGGTGCTGCCGTGATTGCCGTGATCTTCGAGGTCGAGCCGGCGGAAGGCCGGCGCGACGCCTATCTGAGCATCGCCGCGGACCTGCGTCCACTGCTCGACGGCATTGACGGCTTTCTTTCCATCGAGCGTTTCCAGAGCCTGGCCGATCCGAACCGCATCCTGTCGCTGTCATTCTGGCGCGACGAGGAAGCCGTGAAGGCCTGGCGCAACACCGAGGAACACCGCCAGGCGCAGAAGGCCGGCCGGGGCGGTATCTTTGCCGGCTACCGTCTGCGCATCGCCCATGTGATGAGGGATTATGGACTGACGGAGAGAGACGAGGCGCCTAGGGATAGCCGGGCGGTGAATGGGTGAGTGGCAAGTTTCTTCCTTCTCCCCCTGTGGGAGAAGGTGTCGCCGCAGGCGACGGATGAGGGGTGTTCCAGGGAACGCCAACGTCTCACTCCGCTGGAACACCCCTCATCCGTCTCGGCGCTGCGCGCCGATCCACCTTCCCCCACAAGGGGGGAAGGGAAAAAACTATGCATTCCCGATCAGCACGCCGGCCGCGAACACCAGGGCGCCACCCAGCACCACCTGGAAGGCGGCACGCAGGAAAGGCGTCTGCATGTAGCGGTTCTGGACAAAGGCGATCGCCCACAATTCGAAGAACACCACCACCGCGGCAACCCCGGTGGCCGTCCAGAAATGCGGAATGACATAGGGGAGCGCGTGTCCGAGACCGCCCAGCGTCGTCATGATGCCGACGGTCAGACCGCGCTTGATCGGCGAGCCGCGGCCCGACAGCTTGCCGTCGTCGGAAGCGACTTCGGTGAAGCCCATCGAAATGCCGGCGCCGATCGAGGCGGCAAGCCCGACCAGCAGCGTCTGCCAGGTGTCGTGCGTGGCAAAGGCAGCGGCAAAGATCGGCGCCAGAGTGGACACCGACCCGTCCATCAGCCCGGCCAGCCCTGGTTGCACATAGGTGAGGATGAACTGGCGCTGCTCGGCGCTGGCCTCCTCGGCCTTGACGGCGCCCGGCACATGTTTCTGTTCCAGCCGCTGCGCCAGGGTCTCATGGCCCAGTTCGGCCACCGCCAGATCGTCGAGCAGTTTTCGCGTCGAAGCATCTGCCGTGCGCTTGGCCGCCTCGACATAGAAAAGGTAGGCTTGCCGCTCCATCGCCTCGGCATGGCTGCGCACGTGCTCGATGCCGAGCGGCCGGACCAGCCAGTCGGGCTTGCGCTCGTAATAACCCTTCACATGTTCGCGCCGGATCAGCGGTATGCGCTCGCCGAACCGCTTGCGGAAAAGCTCGATCAACGCATCGCGATGGCCATCCTCTTCCTCGGCCATCTCCTCGAACACTTTTGCCGATTGCGGGAAGTTTTCCGTCAGCCCGTCGGCATAGGCCCGGTAAATGCGACCGTCATCCTCCTCGGAGGAAATGGCCAGCGCCAGGATCTCCTGTTCGGAGAGCGATTC
>NZ_RZPH01000408.1:0-5015 GCF_004022825.1 Mesorhizobium sp. M7A.F.Ca.CA.004.04.2.1 | reverse complement strand
CTCCTTTGCCGAACTGGTGCTCGGCCTGGAGGCGTCCGACAACGCGCATCCGGCATTCTCGAAGATGTTCGTGGAAACCGAAATCTCTGCCAACAACGCGGCGATCTTCGCCACGCGGCGCAAGCGCGAGACCAGCGAGCCCGATATCGCCATGGTGCATTTCGTCACCGATCCGTCCGGATCGGCGCGCGATGCCGAGGCCGAGACCGACAGGCGCGCCTTCATCGGCCGTGGCCGTACCATCGTCGATGCGGCCGCTTTCGACCCGGGCGCCAGGCTGGGCGGCCATTCAGGCTTTACGCTTGATCCCGTCGCCTCGCTGCGCCGCCAGGTGCGCGTGCCGGCCAACAAGAAGATATCGCTGACCTTCTGGACCGTCGTCGGCGCTGGCCGCACCGAGCTGGACGAAGCCATCGCCCGCCTCGACCATCCGGAGAGCTTTGCCCGCCAGGCCATGCTTGCCTGGACGCGCAGCCAGGTGCAGACCCGCCATATGGGCCTCAGTCTGACCGATGCCGCCAATGTGCAGAAGCTGGCGCGCTATCTGATCTATCCGGATCCGTTCCTGCGTCTTCCCGCTGAATCCATCGCCTCGGGGCTGGGCAAGCAGTCGAGCCTGTGGCCGACAAGCATTTCCGGCGATTTCCCGATCTTCCTGGTCAGGATCGGCGACGTCGCCGATCTCGAAATCGTTGCCCAGGCGCTGCGTTTCCAGGAATATATGCGCACCCGCGGCATGATGATCGACTTCGTCGTCGTCAACGAGCAGGCGTCCTCCTATGTCCAGGACCTGCAGCGGGCGGTCGAGACGCTGTGCGAAAACAGCCGCCTGCGCGGCAAGGAGCTCGGACCTCGCCAGCACATATTCGCGGTGCGCCGCGATCTCATGGACGAAACCACCTACAAGACGCTGCTCGCTGTCGCCCGGGTGGTCCTGCACACGCGCAACGGCACCATCTTCGACCAGATCGAGCGCGCCGAGGCCGCGGCTCTGCAGGCGCGCGACGCTCTGGCAGCATTGCCAATTCCGCGTGAATTGCCGTCGCCGACACCCACGACGCATACTCCTGCCTCGCAGGCAGTGGCCAATGTCAGCGCTGATGGAAGCGGTCTCAGCCAGTGGAACGGCTTTGGCGGTTTCGACGGCGACGGGCGGCATTATGTCGTGCGCCTGGCCGGCCGGCGCACGACGCCGCAGCCGTGGATCAACGTCGTCTCCAACGCCTCGTTCGGCTTCCATACCTCCGCCGAGGGCGCTGCCTTCACCTGGAGCCGAAACAGCCGCGACTACCAGTTGACGCCGTGGTCGAATGATCCGGTCTCGAACCGGCCGGGCGAGGGCCTCTATATCTACGATCAGGCCAGCGGCAAGGCATTCTCGCCGCTCGCTGCCGTGGTGCGCGATCCCACGATGACCTACGAGGCTTGGCACGGCCAGGGTTTCTCGACCTTCCGCTCGAAGCGCGGACCATTGTCGATGGATCTCACCCATGTCGTCGATCCGGTCGATCCGCTGAAGATCTCGCGGCTGCGCATCCAGAATTCCGGCTCGGTGCCGGCGCGGCTGCGTGTCTATGCCTATGCCGAATGGGTGCTCGGCGGGCACCGGTCGCGCACTGCGGCAACCATCGTCCCGTCGCGGGATGCCGCCAGCGGGGCGCTGCTGGCACAAAACCCCTACGGGCTGGATTTCGGCGAGCGCGTTGCATTCCTCGCGGCTGACGGCGGCGTTCATTCGGTGACGACAGACCGGACGGAGTTCCTGGGCCGGCATGGCTCCAGCGAGCTGCCGCAGGCGGTGCTGAGTGGTGCAGCGCTGTCTGGCCGTGTCGAGGCCGGCGACGATCCATGCGCGGCGATTGCCCGCGACGTCGAGATCCCGGCTGGCGGCGACGTGACGCTGCTCTGGCTGCTCGGTGACGCCGAGTCCGCCGAGGAGGCGAGCGCGCTGGTGCAGGAGCATAAGGTCAAGGACTTCGACCAGCGGTTGGCCGACAATGAGCGCGAATGGCGCGGCTTCCTCGACACCATCCAGGTCGAGACGCCTGACAAGGCGCTCGACGCCATGGTCAATCACTGGCTGCCCTATCAGAGCCTGGCCTGCCGCATCCGTGCCCGCTCCGCCTTCTATCAGGCCAGCGGTGCCTTCGGCTTCCGCGACCAGTTGCAGGATACGCTGGCGCTGCTGGCGCATGACCCGCAACTGGCGCGCGACCAGATCCTCAATGCGGCACGGCGGCAGTTCCCCGAAGGCGACGTGCAGCACTGGTGGCTGCCGCGCACGGGTGCTGGCGTACGCACGCTGATCTCCGATGACGTGGTCTGGCTTGCCCACGCCACGGCGCGCTATTTGCTGGTCACCGGCGATGCCACCATCCTCAAGGAGCAATTGGCGTTCATCGATGGACAGCCGCTGGGCGAGGGCGAACACGATGCCTTCTTCACCCCGGAAATCTCGAAGAAGACGGCGTCGCTCTACGACCATTGCGCGCGTGCGCTCGATCTCGCCATCAAGCGCAGCAGCCCCGCGGGCCTGCCGCTGATCCTCGGCGGCGACTGGAACGACGGCATGAACCGCGTTGGCGAGCACGGCAAGGGCGAGAGCGTCTGGCTCGGCTGGTTCCTGCTGAAGACGCTGGGCGATTTCGCCCCCGTCGCCAAGGCCGAGGGCGATGCCAAGCGAGCACAGGCCTGGGCAAAGCATGCCGATGTGCTGAAGCGGGCGCTTGAGAGCACCGCATGGGACGGCGAATGGTACCGGCGCGGCAGTTTCGACGACGGCACCCCTTTGGGGTCTCGCAACTCGCAGGAGTGCAAGATCGACTCGATCGCCCAGTCCTGGAGCGTGCTTTCGGGAGAGGGCGATCCGGCACGGTCGACCACCGCGATGGAGCAAGCAACGAAGCTGCTTGTGGACGACAAGCTGAAGATCGTCAAACTGTTCACGCCGCCCTTCTCGAAGACGGAGAAGGACCCGGGTTACATCAAGAGCTATCCGCCCGGCGTGCGCGAGAATGGCGGCCAGTACACCCATGCCGCCACATGGTTCGTCATCGCGCTCGCCGAGATGGGGCAGGTCGACGAGGCCTATCGCTGTTTCTCGATGCTGAACCCC
Source organism: Mesorhizobium sp. M7A.F.Ca.CA.004.04.2.1 (assembly GCF_004022825.1). Lineage (NCBI taxonomy): Bacteria > Pseudomonadati > Pseudomonadota > Alphaproteobacteria > Hyphomicrobiales > Phyllobacteriaceae > Mesorhizobium > Mesorhizobium sp. M7A.F.Ca.CA.004.04.2.1. Next base: position 1,900 of record NZ_RZPH01000408.1, on the reverse strand, counting down.
GTCAACCATGCGACCGACGAGGCCACGGCCGAGCACTATCGTGTCGAGCCCTATGTCGTGGCGGCCGATATCTATGCCGGGGACGACACTGCCGGCAACGGCAAGGGCGGCCGTGGCGGCTGGACCTGGTACACCGGCTCTGCCGGCTGGCTCTACAGGGCTGCTGTCGAAGGCATCCTGGGCATCGAGCGGCGCGGCAAGCGTGTCCAGTTCAAGCCGAAGCTGCCGAGCCACTGGGACGGCTACTCGGCAAATCTCAAAATGCTGGGGGCGGAACTCAAGGTTCGCGTCATCCGCGACAATAAGGCCAAGGCCGTGTCGCTGGAGGTGAATGGGACAAAGGCCAAGGGTTCGGCAGTCGAACTGAAGGACGGCGAAGTTGCCGAGGTGGTCATCCGGATCCCGGCTTGATGCATGTGCTCAAAAACTATGCGCTCGGGCCTGGGATCCGGGGCGCGACTTTTGCCGCCGCGGCGGGATGAGAGGCACCGTCCCGCCTGGCGTTGCCGCCTGCCGATTGAAGGACATGCCACCGAGGAGTGCATGAAATCAAAGGCTTGAGGCGTCCGATAGGGGGCGCCACGAGCAGTGAGAGTTGGCCCTTCCTTCGCATGGAGGGGCATCATGCAGCTTTGTTTCGTTCTATACTTCACTGAAGGCGATTTCGGCCTTAGTCATCCGTCCGACATTGTTGCTGACTAAAATTGTGGCAGCACGTGCCAACTGCCATGATTTCGCCGCATGCCTGACATTTTACCTGTCTTCTCAAACCGTTAGGTGATCACGGCAGATTTCGGAACGTCGCCATCTTTTGTTCGCTCTAAGGGAACTGAAGGGGTACACGGCCATTGTTTTGCGACGTATCAACCGGTACGAATAAAATGATGCAGTGCACAATAAACAGCGTGGCGGAGTAACTGGGGTGACCCTTCTGCAAATCTACTGGCGAGCTCTCGGTTATCTGGCCGCGGACAGGAAACGCGTTGCGTTGATCTGTTCGGCCAACGTGGCTCTCGCCATCGTAGCGCTTCTCGAGCCGATTATGTTCGGTCGCGTCATCGGCGCCATCTCCGAGCGTGGCTCTGTCTTCACCACGCTGGTCATGTGGGCCGGTCTCGGCGCCTTCAACATCGTTGCTTTCGTCATGGTGGCGCGCGGCGCTGACCGTTTTGCCCATGCCCGGCGCAGCGAAGTGCTTTGCGAGTCCTTCGAGCGCGTGATCACCATGCCGCTCGCCTGGCACCATCAGCACGGCACCTCCAATGCGCTGCATACGATGCTGCGCGCCGTCGAAACCCTGTTCAGCCTTTGGCTCGAATTCATGCGCCAGCATCTGTCCACGGCTGTCGCCCTCGTACTGCTGGTTCCGACCGCGATCAGCATGGACCTGCGCATGTCGCTGGTGCTGCTTGGCCTCGGGCTGCTCTATGTCGGCATCGGCCGGATGGTCATGCGCCGCACCAAGGCGGGCCAGGCCGCGGTCGAGCGCCACTACCACAAGGTGTTCGCGCATGTGACCGACTCGGTCAGCAACGTTGCGGTGCTGCAGAGCTACAATCGCCTCGGCCACGAGGCCGATACGCTGCGCCGCTACGTTAAGAACCTGCTCGACGCGCAGAACCCTGTTCTCGACTGGTGGGCGCTGGCCAATGCCTTGCACCGTCTGTCATCGGCAATCTCGATGCTGATCGTGTTGTCGATCGGCTCCTATCTCGTCACTCGTGGTCAGTTGGGTGTCGGCGACGTCATTGCCTTCACCGGTTTTGCCACGATGCTGATCGCTCGCCTCGACCAGATGTCGGCTTTCGCAAACCAGATTTCCGAGGCCCGTGCCAAGCTCGAGGATTTCTACCATCTCGAGGACTCCGCGGCTGATGCCGCCGAGCCGGACGGCCTGCGC
>NZ_RZPH01000407.1:0-5028 GCF_004022825.1 Mesorhizobium sp. M7A.F.Ca.CA.004.04.2.1 | reverse complement strand
GTGCAGACTTTTTGGATCAGATCATGCGCAAGAAAGAGATTCCATGAACCCACCCATTCTCGAACGCGATCCGTCGGACCCGCAGAAGCAGAAGAAGGAAGGCGTCAATCCGCTGCTCAAGCTGGTGCTCGAGCTTGGGCCGTTGATGGTGTTCTTCTTCGCCAATGCGCGCAGCGGATGGCTGGTGCAGAAATTCCCTGTTCTGGCCGAGTTCGGCGGGCCGATCTTCGTTGCCACCGGGCTGTTCATGGCCGCCACGGCAATCGCGCTGATCGCCTCGTGGCTGCTCACCCGCACCTTGCCGATCATGCCGATGGTGTCGGGCGTCGTCGTCTTCATCTTCGGCGCGCTGACGCTCTATCTGCAGGACGACATCTTCATCAAGATGAAGCCGACCATCGTCAACACGCTGTTCGGCGGCGTGCTGCTCGGCGGCCTCTACTTCGGCAAGTCGCTGCTTGGCTATGTCTTCGATTCAGCCTTCAGCCTCGACGCCGATGGCTGGCGGAAACTGACCTTCCGCTGGGGCCTGTTCTTCCTGTTCCTGGCCATCGTCAATGAGGTGGTGTGGCGCAATTTTTCCACCGACGCCTGGGTTACTTTCAAGGTCTGGGGCATCATGCCGATCACGCTTCTATTCACCTTCAGCCAGATGCCGCTGATCCTGCGTCATTCACTCGAGGACAAGGCCGGCAAAGAAGAGAAGGCCGGGAAATAGAGCAACTCCAAGAAAAGTGTCCGGAGCTGCGTCAAAACAAAGGGAAACAGCGGTTCTGCGTTCGTGAGACAATGAACCGTTCTGGGGAGAGGGACATGGAATTCATCACCACGCACGACCAGTTGAGGACGATCTACAAGACGCCACGGCCAACCGACGGTTCTATCCGCAAGGAGCTGAAAAAACTTGACGGCCATTGCCGCTCCTTCATCGGCAAGAGCCCGTTCGTGCTGATCGGCTCGTCCGACGGTGCCGGCAACGCCGACGTGACGCCGAAGGGCGACAAGCCGGGCTTTGCCACCGTTCTCGACGACACCACCATCGCCATTCCCGACCGGCCCGGCAACAACCGGCTCGACACGCTGGAGAACATCCTCCTCAATCCCTCGGTCGGGCTGCTCTTCCTCATTCCCGGCATGAACGAGACGCTGCGCGTCAACGGCGATGCCCGCATCACCGTCGACGCAAATTTGCGCGAACGGCTCGCCGTCGACGGCAGGGAGCCGCAAAGCGTCGTCGTGGTCAGCGTCAAGGCCGCCTACATGCACTGCGCAAAAGCCTTCATGCGCTCGGATTTGTGGAAGCCGGAAACCTGGTACGACCGCGCGACGCTGCCGACGCTCGGCCAGATCATGCGCGATCAGCTGGCGGTTGCCGATTCCGCCGAGGCGACCGATCGCTGGCTCGACGAGGAATACAAGAAGACGATGTGGTAGGTTTTTCGACCCACGATTCGTCCTGACTGGTCCATCTTGCTGAACATCCTTGCCATTTCCGGAAGCCTGCGCGCGGCTTCCACCAATTCGGCCCTGATCGCAGCACTGGCGCGCAACGCACTGCCCGGCTGCCGCGTCAGCGTCTATGACGGGCTTGGCTGTCTGCCGATCTTCAATCCCGACGACGAGGGCGAGCGGACGCCGCTCGAAGCCTCCGAACTGATCGATGCCGTCAGCCGAGCCGACGGCGTGATCGTCTCCTGTCCGGAATATGCCCATGGCGTACCGGGCGGGCTGAAGAACGCCCTCGACTGGCTGGTCTCGCGCGATGCCGCTGTCGCCAAGCCCGCCATGCTGGCACACGCCTCGCCGCGCTCGCTGTTCGCCCGCGCCGCACTGGCCGAGATCATGCGCACCATGTCGTTCGCACTTTGCGACGACGTGCTGGAGATTGCCCTGCTCGGCAAGAAGCCACCGGAGGTGGAGGGCATCCTCGACGAGCCGGGGAACCGGCAGGCGATGCATGATGCGCTGAATGCCTTCGCGGAGTTTATCCGCTCGCGTTGAGCGGCGGCCACCCCAGACCTTCGAGCTAGCCCTTTCGCAGCGTCTCCACATCAGTCTTCCCAACGTACCAATCGCGCGCGTTGATCTCTTCAAAAACCACCCAGACATCGTCGTTGCTCAGCCCGGTGGCGTCCATGATGGCCGCCGTCACCTTTTTGGCGATGTCCGCCTTCTTGCCCGCCGGATCGGCTGATATCACTTCCTTGACGATGCGGATGTTGACGAATGGCATTTTGTCCTCCCGGGATGTTCGTGCTCGCGACCCGCTTCGATGAAACCGTCGAACGGCCGCCAGTGCTCCAGTCTCAGCCAGTGCTCCAGTCTCAGTATGTCTTGGCGCCGTTGACCATCAGCCGCACCATGTAGAGCGACGTGGTGCCGGCGATATAGAGGCAATTCAGCTTGTTGCCGCCGAACACGCAGTTGGCGGTGACTTCCGGCACCTTGACCTTGCCGATCAGCGTGCCGTCCGGATCGTAGCAATGGATGCCGTCGGCGGCACTCGTCCAGATGCGGCCGTCCTCGTCGAGCCTGAAGCCGTCGAACAGGCCGGCCGTGCAGTCGGCAAAGATTTTCTCGCCCGAAACCTTCTTGCCGCCCTTGCCGACATTGAAAACCCGCATATGCGCCGGATTCTGCGCGCCATGCGTGCGGCCGGTATCGACGACATAAAGCTTGCTCTCGTCGAGCGAGAAAGCCAGGCCGTTGGGCCGGACCATGTCGGTGATGACGGCTTCGACCTCGCCCGTGCCGGGATCGACCCGGTAGACATGGCAGGCGCCGATTTCGCTCTCGGCCCTGTCGCCCTCATAATCCGTATCGATGCCGTAGCTCGGATCGGTGAACCAGATCGAGCCGTCGGATTTCACCACCGCGTCGTTGGGCGAATTCAGCCGCTTGCCCTTCCATTTGGACGCGATCGTGGTGACCGAGCCGTCGAACTCGGTGCGGCTGACACGGCGGCCCGAATGCTCGCAGGTGATCAGCCGGCCCTGCCGGTCGACGCTGTTGCCGTTCGAATTGCCGGACGGCTGGCGGAAGACGCTGACATTGCCGTCGGTTTCGTCATAACGCAGCATGCGGTTGTTGGGGATGTCGGACCAGACGACATAGCGGCCGGCGGCGAACCAGGCCGGCCCCTCCGCCCACTGGCATCCGGTGAACAGCTTCTCGACCTGCGCGTTGCCGTTGAACAGGCGCGCGAAGCGCGGATCGAGAATTTCATAATAGTCTGCGGCCGCCATGCTTTCCTCCCGGCATCAATGACACCGGATCAAGCCAGCCGGAGGGACAGAAGGCAATGTGGGTACGCACAGTGTCATGCAAAAGATCGCTTGCCGGCTCTGCGCATGACGTTAGCGCCGTATTAACCGGCTATGCGTCCAGCGCAATGGTGCATTGCAACATCTTCTTTTTGCAATGCACCATTACTATGTCATGCTTCGTATCGATCAAGGGAGGAAGAAACCGCCGCCGAAACGCGGCGCCAAAAAAGGAACCTTGCTATGATCCTCGACAGTCTCATGACCCGCGCTCGCAACAGCATTGCCAAGCGCAAGCACTACAACCGCCTTGTCGCCGAAATCGACAGCTTTTCCAGCCGCGATCTGGCCGACATGCGCGCCGACCGCTCGGAAATGCTCTACCAGATCCACAAGCAGATCTACGGCTGATCTCGAGTCCGATAAGACGCACCGCCAAGGTGCGTTGAGATTCAGGTCAGGCCGAGACGAAAACGGTGGTTTCCGAGAACCGGAGCGGAGCGTACTTAAGTACGTGAGCACCGGAAGCGCAGGAAGCCGCCGTTTGCAGCCCGGCATCACCTGAATATCAACGTGCCGCCAGCGCCTTGTCGATCTGTGGCAGCAAGAGATCCCTCGCCGTCTCGGGCGTCAGCGGGCCGACATGCTTGTAGGCGATCTTGCCGTCCTTGCCGATGACGAAGGTCTCCGGCACGCCGTAGACGCCCCAGTCGATCGCCGCGCGGCCCGCTTCGTCAACCCCTATCGCCTGGAACGGATTGCCGAGATCGCCGAGGAACCGGCGTGCATTTTCCGGCCGGTCCTTGTAGTTCAGCGCCGCCATGGTGAAACGCTTATCCTGCGACAGCGCCAGAAGCACCGGGTGCTCTTCGCGGCATGGCGCGCACCACGACGCGAAGACGTTGACCAATGTGACCTTGCCGGCGAAGGTTTTCGAATCGAGCCCCGGCAGGTTTGACCCCTCCAGCGCAGGCAGGCTGGTTTGCGGCGCCGGCAGGCCGATCAGGGCCGATGGCACTTCCGAAGCATCGCGCCCCGACAGCAGCTGCGACAGGAACAGTCCGGCCAGGCCGAGGAAGATCAGCAGCGGCAACAGCACGAACAGGCGACGAGTGCGTGGGGGTGGCGTTTCCGTTTCTGTGGTCATGGCTTTGCCGCCTTGTCGGAGCGCCGCCGCACGCCGGATGCCTCCAGTTCGGCGAGTTCGCGCTTGCGCGCCCGCTGGTCGAGCAGGATCCAGCCGATCAATCCGGCCAGCACCACGGCCGTAATGCCATAGGCGGCGGTCACGTAGAGTGCATGCGCGCTCATGCGACGGGCCTCGCTGAAGTGGGGGCTTCCAAGCCGATCATGTCGCCCAGTCTAGACATGCCTTTCCCTTAGCCTCGCTCCGTCGGCTTCGCAATCGGTCGCCGCGCCGCAGTCATACGCCACATCAATCCGTTCCATGCCGCAGCGCCAGCGCCGCCGAGACCGGGCCCAGCACGCCAAGAAACAGGGTCAGCGCGGCAAGAATGAGGAAGGGCTGCAGAAACGGATCGGGATTGGCGGTCGCCCCATAGCTCGCCGAAACACCGAAGATCAGCACCGGAATGGTCAGCGGCAGCACCAGTACCGAGATCAGCAGCCCGCCACGCGGCAGCGCCACTGCCACCGCAGCACCGGCGGCGCCGATGAACGTGATTGCCGGGGTGCCGACCAGCAGCGTCAGCGACGTGGCGCCGATGCCGAGCGGCTCCATGTTCATGAACAGGCCGAGCAGGGG
>NZ_RZPH01000406.1:0-5033 GCF_004022825.1 Mesorhizobium sp. M7A.F.Ca.CA.004.04.2.1 | reverse complement strand
GGCTCGATCGCCGCAGTGTTCCACATCGAAGGGGTCGAGGCGATCGATCCCGAGCTCACCATGCTCGACGTGCTGCATGAAGCCGGCCTGCGTTCCCTCGGCATCGTCTGGAGCCGGCCGAACGCCTTCGGCCACGGCGTGCCGTTCCGCTTCCCGTCCTCGCCCGACACCGGCCCCGGCCTCACCGATGCCGGCAAGGCGCTGGTCAAGGCCTGCAACCAGTTGAAGATCATGATCGACCTCTCGCATCTCAACGAGAAGGGCTTTCGCGATGTCGCGGCGCTCAGCGATGCGCCGCTGGTCGCGACCCATTCCAACGTGCACGCGATCTGCGGCCATTCGCGCAACTTGACCGACTGGCAGCTCGGCGCGATCCGCGAAACCGGCGGCATGGTCGGGCTGAACTTCGCAACCGGCTTCCTGCGCGAGGATGGTCGCATGAATGCCGACACAAGCCTCGACATCATGGTGCGGCATATCGATTCGCTGCTGCAGGCGCTGGGTGAGGACGGCGTTGGTCTTGGCTCCGATTTCGACGGCGCCATGATCCCGGCCGTCATCGGGGATGTCGCCGGCCTGCCGAAGCTGATCGATGCATTGGCGGCACGCGGTTTCGGCCGCGCACTGATCGAAAAAATCGCCTATCGCAACTGGCTCAATATGCTCGAGAAAACGATAGGTTAGAGACAGCCTGCGGCATGGCGTGTGCGGCCCGCCGGCATATGTCGACAAGGACATACTTCGTCGGTGGAAGCCGGATGCGATTGGGTGGATAGCCGGCAATGCTGAAGACCTTCACGGATGAGGGCGGCGAATTCGAGCGAACCGATGTCGTCATCGTCGGTGCGGGTTTCACAGGCCTGTCGGCGGCGCTCGAGATGAAGAAGGCCGACATCGATTTCATTCTGCTCGAAGCAGGCGACCGCGTCGGCGGACGCGTCGAGTCCCGCCTGAACGGACTTGGCGAACGGATCGATAGTGGCGGCCAGTTCCTGTGCGAGGACATGCCGGAATTGATGGCGCTGATCGAGGCGCGCGGCAAGACGCTGGTTGAAACCTATGTCGATGGCGATTTCATCACCCAGCCGACGATGTCCGTACAACGAGCAGAGCGGATCTATGACGCGGCAATGGCAATCCGCGAGCGCATGAACGGGATCGATCCGGACGACGTCTCGATTGCCGGACTGACCGTTGCCGACTGGCTTGCCCGCCAGCGCGATTCGGCCGACGCCAGGGCCGTCTTCCGTTCGATGATCGAAGGTCTCTGGTGCATGACGCTGGATCAGATTCCTCTCTGGTATCTGATCGACAATGACCGACGCGTCACCAACGAGGTGCCGGAGCTGCAATATTTCGTGCGCGAAACCATGCATTCACTGGCCGACGATCTGGCCCGCGACCTCAGTGATCGGTTGCGGCTCAGCGAGCCGGTCACGCGCATCGAGTATAGTTCGCAAGGTGTTCTTGTCGTTTCGGCCGGGGGTGCCATCGAGGCGCGCACGGTTCTGGTTGCCGTCCCCCCGGCGACGGTGACGGAGCTCGCCTTTGCCCCCGCCTTGCCATCTGGACTGGGGCGGGCGCTCGGCGCCTGGAAAAGCGGCGCGGCTATCAAGATCCTGGTGCGCTATGCCAAACCGTTTTGGCGCGGGCGGGATTTGAACGGCATGGTGATGTGGCTCGATCCGCCGGGGCTGTTTGCCTGCGACGCCGGCAAGGATGCGGAGCATGCCGCGCTCGTCGTGTTCGTCGGCGGGTCGCTCGCGCTGCGCTGGCGTGACCTCGGCGAGGTGGAACTGCGTGCGGAGGTGACCGGCCGGTTGGAGGCAGCCCTTGGCCCGGATGCCGGTGATGTCATCGATTTCAGTTTGCGTGACTGGGTAGGAGATCGCTGGAGCGGCGGCGCGTACAGCGATCTTGTTGTCGACGTGACAGCAAGAGATGCCGAGCGAACGATCCTTGCCGGCGCACCGCCGGTGTATCTCGCCTGTTCAGAACTCTCGCCGTCGTTTCCGGGGTATGTCGAGGGCGCCATCATTGCCGGGCGTATCGCCGCGCACAAGATCATTGCCGAGCTTCAAGCTCCGGTCTGAGCCTGGTCTTTTCGAAAAACTGTTTGGCAAGATCGGGTCAGGTTGCGCCTCGAGCCCGAGCGCCGTCGAAGCTATGCCCGATTTTGCCCGACTTCGCCCGAATGCTGTTTCGAATTGGTTACAGTGCCAGTCCTTCGCCACCCCATCGTCGTTACAAAGTGCGGATAAGTTCATTTCACCGCCAAAAGAAACTCAGCGAAGGGGAAGGCAATGCATGCGAAAATCCAGACGATCCGCGGCGAGAGCCGCCTTCAGGCTCCAGAGCGCAACGACCGCCGTCCGAAACTGGCGCTGCGCCAGCGGGCCAGCGACCACCCCATGGCGATGTTCATGGTGCTGGCTGCTTGCGCCTTCGTCGGCATGGCGTTCACGCCGACAATCGGGCCGGCCTTCGCTTCGTTGAATCCGCCGTCCAATCTCATCGACGGCGCGCAGACGACGACCAGGACCGCGCGTCTGCCGGTACCGGTGACCGACTTCGCCTGCAAGGGCCAGACCTGGGGTGCCGAGAGTATCGATTGCCTGCGCGCAATCGCCGAACAGTCCGGAACACACAAGAGCCGCGCCATCCGCATGATCGCCACTGCCGCACCGTTGGCCGACACGCCGAATATTTTCTGATTTTGTCGTAGCACGATCCGAAACCGTTCCCGTTTTGGGATCATGTTCTGGACTCCCCGAGCGCTCCCTCCAGCGCGCTCTTCTTCGGCCCCCGCCCCCGGGGGCCTCTTTTTTATCCTTTAAAGGCCGCCTGTTCGGCAATGGCAGACAGCACACTGCGCACATCAAGCGTGCTGAACGGCTTTTCCAGGATCTGCGGCCGCTGCTGTGCCGGCAGGGCCTCGATTTCGGCTTTCGCACCGATCAGGTCGCCTGTGACCAGCACGAAACGCCGCGCCAGGTCAGGCTTTTCGGCGAGCAGCTCGCGATAGATCGATATGCCGCTGACGCCGGGCATGCGCAGGTCCGAAAAGACGATGTCCGGCGGCATGTGGCCGCTCAAAGTGGCGGCGGCCGATTCCCAGACAGGAACGATCCGCGACTTGATGCCCATCAGCTCGAGAATGTCGGAGAGCGAGCCGGCGACATCCGGCTCGTCGTCGATGATCAAGGCATGGCGCAGGCCGCTCGATCGCGGCTGGTTGTCGCCGGCGGTGGCGAGGCCGGCCACGATGGCCGGCAGCTGGACGACGAAACGCGCGCCTCTCGGGAGCACTTCCTCGAACCAGACATTGCCATTGTGCCGCTCGATGATCGATTTCGAGATCGACAGGCCGATGCCGGTGCCGACGCCGACCGGCTTGGTGGTGAAATAGGATTCGAAGATGCGGCCGCGGATCGCTTCCGGCACGCCGGGCCCATTGTCCTCGACCGAGAAGCAGGGATGACCGCGGTCGCTGCGGAACGTCCGCACCTTGATCAGCCGGTCACCGGCAATGCCAGCCAAGGCGTGCTGGCTGTTGATGAGGAAGTTGGCCGCTACCTGCGTCACATGGTCGGCGTCGGCCATGGCCAGCAGCGGGCCGGCGGCGAAATCGGTGTCGATGACGATGCCGCTTGAGCGCGCGCCATAGGCGGTCACTTCGAGTGCCGACCGGATCACCTGGTTGAGGTCGGTCTCGGCCTGTGCCGCGGGATGGAGGCGGACCATCGACAGGAAGCTCTTGACGATGCGGCCGCAGCGCTCGGCCGCGGCGCGGACTTTCTCGGCGCGCACCTTGGTCTGCGGATCGGAAGCGAATTCGTGCAGCAGCGTCGATTGCGCCACAACCACGGCCAGCGGATTGTTGAGTTCGTGCGACACGCCGGCCAGCAACGAACCCATTGCCGCCATCTTCTCGTTCTGGTGCAGCTTCTCGCGCTGCCGGCCGATTTCTTCCTCGGCACGCAATTTGTCGCGCAGGTCGCGGATGGAGCCGAAGATCAGGCGGCGGTCGGCGACCCGCATCTCGGTCGCCGTCAGCTCGATCGGGAACACTTCGCCGGCGGCATTCTGGGTCACCGTCTCGAGCCGCTGGCCGACCATCGGCGCGCCGCGGCCGGACATGTATTCGGCCCCTGAGGCATAGCCCTTGCGGTAGTAGATCGGCACGATCGTATCGAGCAGGTCCTTGCCGAGGATGTCGCTGCGCTGGAAGCCGAACATCTTCTCGGCGGCCGGATTGAATTCGATGATCGAGCCGGTCTCGTCGATGACGACGATAGCGTCGAGCGAGGCCTGCAGCATGGTGCGGCGAATGACCTCGCTGGCGTGGGCGTCGGAGGGCGAGCGCTCGATGGCGTCGCCGATGGCCAGCGCGATGATGTGCAGGGTCGCCTCTTCCTCGTCCGTCCATGCACGCTCGTTGACGCAGTCATTGACTGCCAGCGTCCCCCAGAGATGGCCATGCGCAAATACCGACACCGACAGAAACGACTTGATGTGCTGTTTTTCGAAGTCGGCCCTCAGGAAGCCTTCAAGGTCGCGCGTATGCCCGGCGAACACCTTGCCTTGCCTCTCGTCCTCGGCCAGCCGCTCCAGCAGCGGGTCCGAATTGACGATCGATTGCATGATGACGGTCGGCGACGCCAGTTCGCCGCCGAAAAGAGGGTCGATCCAGTAGGCTGCGACGGATTGGGCGAAGCCCTGGCCGGGCAGCTCGCGCAAGCGAAACAGGATGCCGCGCTGGCAATCCATGGCCCGGCAGAGCGTTTCCAGTATGCCGTCTATCTCGCGCTGCCAGTCGCCGGCCTCGCGCAGCCGGCGAACGACACGCACGGCCGCCATCGCCGCGCCCTGCCTGAACCCTTGCATATCGGTGCTTGCTGCTTCAGCGATCATCTTGTGCTGTCATTCCGGAGTCGCGCCAATTCGGAGTCGTGCCAATTCTGGCTGGCGAGCAACCGAATCCTTCTGGCCCGGTGCTCAGTTGCCGTCGCCGGTCGGCAGCGAGAAGATAT
>NZ_RZPH01000405.1:0-5040 GCF_004022825.1 Mesorhizobium sp. M7A.F.Ca.CA.004.04.2.1 | reverse complement strand
TTCTTGTAGAGGTCCATCGGCGTGCCGACCTGCTCGATATGGCCGTCCTTGAGCACCACGATGCGGTCGGCGAGCGTCATTGCCTCGACCTGGTCGTGGGTGACGTAGATCATGGTCGTGTTGGGCATCGATTCCTTGAGCTTGGCGATTTCGATGCGGGTGGCGACTCGCAGCGCCGCATCAAGGTTCGAAAGCGGCTCGTCGAACAGGAACACCTTCGGATTGCGCACGATGGCCCGGCCGATGGCGACGCGCTGGCGCTGGCCGCCCGACATCGCCTTGGGCAGGCGGTCGAGATATTTGGTCAGCTGCAGGATCTCGGCGGCCTGACGCACGCGGCGGTCGATCTCGGCCTTGTTCTCTTTGCCGATCTTCATCGAGAACGCCATGTTGTCGTAGACGGTCATGTGCGGGTAGAGCGCGTAGGACTGGAACACCATGGCGATGCCCCGTTTCGACGGCGGCACGTCGTTCACCACTTCGCCGGCTATTCTGAGCTCGCCGGAGGTGATTTCCTCGAGCCCGGCGATCGATCTCAGCAATGTCGACTTGCCGCAGCCCGACGGGCCGACGAAGACGATGAACTCGCCCGATTTAATATCGAGGTCGATGCCGTGGAGAATGTTCAGATTGCCGTAGGACTTCTTCACTTGTCTTAGCGTGACATCGGCCATTTGGTTTCCTCCAGTGATTGGAATTCAGTCGAGACGCCCGAACCAGGCGCCGTAGCCGCCAAGCTCGATGGAACCGCTGTTCGCCTGCCCCGAAAATCCGTGCCCGGGCAGAGGTTGCAGCGATCGGCCGCCAAGGTCAACCTTGGCCGGCCCGGCTCCCAGATTGAAGACGCAGACGATCTGCTCGTTGCCTGCGCGGCGCGTGAAGGCGACGGTGTCGCCCTCACTTTCGATGAAGGTGATGTCGCCCTTGGCGAGCGCCGGATGGGCACGCCGGAAGGTGAGAAAGCGCCGGTAGTGCTCGAGCAGCGAAGCCTCGTCGCCCTGCTGGACATTGACCGCTTGCGCCAGATGCTTGGCCGGCACCGGCAGCCAGGGCTTTGCCTGGGAGAAGCCGCCATTCTTGGCGCTGCCATCCCACACCATTGGCGTGCGGCAGCCGTCGCGGCCCTTGAATTCCGGCCAGAAGCGGATGCCGTAGGGATCCTGCAGATCCTCGAACCGCAGCTCTGCCTCACCGAGCCCAAGCTCCTCGCCCTGGTAGATGCAGACCGAACCGCGCAACGACATCAGCAGCGCCGAGATGACCTTGAGGTAGGCGGTCGGGTCGGCCTCATTGGCGGCCCAGCGCGAGGCCGGGCGCATCACGTCGTGGTTGGAGAAGGCCCAGCACGACCAGCCGTCGCTGGCGACTTTGCCGAAGGATTCCAGCACCGAGCGGACCTTGCCCGCGCTGATCTTTTCCGGCGCCAGGAAATCGAAGGAGTAGCACATGTGCACGCGCTTGCCGCCTGCGGTGTAGGCGGCAACCACTTCAAGCCCGCGCTGCGAATCGCCGACCTCGCCGACCGCTGCGGTTGCCGGATACTCATCGAGCAGGGCACGGAACCGTTCGAGGAAGCCGAGGTTCTCGGGCCGGCTCTTGTCGTAGAGATGGTCCTGGTAGTTGTAGGGGTTGACCGCCGGCGCGGTCTGGTCGTTGCGCTCTTCCGGCGGCAGCGGCGGATTGTTTTCCAGGCCCTGGCTGTGGAAGTAGAAATTGATGGTATCGAGCCGGAAACCGTCGACGCCGCGCTCCAGCCAGAAGCGGGTGACGTCGAGCAATGCGTCCTGGACTTCGTGGTTGTGAAAGTTGAGGTCGGGCTGTTCGGCCAGGAAATTGTGCATGTAATATTGCTGGCGGCTGGTGTCCCATTGCCACGCCGAGCCGCCGAAGATCGACAGCCAGTTGTTGGGCGGTGTGCCGTCCGGCCTGGCGTCTGCCCAGACGTACCAATCGGCTTTCGGGTTGCTGCGGCTCGACCGGCTTTCCTTGAACCAGGGATGACTGTCGGCAGTGTGCGACAGCACCTCGTCGATCATCACCTTCAAGCCCAGCCTGTGTGCCTCGGCGGTCAGCGCGTCGAAATCGGCCAGCGTGCCGAACATCGGATCGACATCGCAGTAATCCGTCACGTCATAGCCGAAATCCTTCATCGGCGACTTGAAGAACGGCGAGATCCAGATGGCATCCGCGCCGAGTGCGGCGATATAGGAGAGGCGGCCTATGATGCCCTTGAGATCGCCGATGCCGTCGCCATTCGAGTCCTGATAGCTGCGCGGATAGATCTGGTAGATCACCGCGCCCCGCCACCAGTCGCGATCGATGGCGAGGTCAGGCTTCGAGCTGGCCTTCAAAGCGGATTGCATCGTCTCAGCCTCCTTTCACCGAGCCGGCAAGCAGCCCGCGGACAAAATAGCGCTGCAGCGAGAAGAACACGATCAGCGGTACGATGATGGTCACGAAAGCCGATGTCGTCAGAATCTCCCAGTCGCCGCCGCGCGAGCCCAACAGCGCGTTGAGCTTGGCGGTCAGCACGATCTGGTCTGCCTCTGTACCGAGGAAAACCATCGCCACCAGCAGATCGTTCCATACCCACAGGAACTGGAAGATGGCAAACGAAGCCAGCACCGGGAACGACAGCGGCAAGACGATCTTGACGAAGATCTCGAAATCGCTGGCGCCATCGATGCGCGCCGATTCCATGATTTCGCGCGGCAGGCCGGCAATGTAGCTGCGCAGCAGGTAGATGGCGAAGGGCAGGCCGAAGCCGGTATGCGCCAGCCAGATGCCGAGATAGGTCTTCGACGGCATGCCGAAGAAAGCGCCGACGCCGTTGTAGAGCTTCAACAGCGGGATCAGCGACATCTGCAATGGCACCACCAGCAGGCCGATGATGACGGCGATCAGCAGCGCCCGGCCGGGAAACCGCATCCAGGCCAGCGCATAGGCGGCAAAGGCGGCGATCAGGATCGGGATGACGGTAGCCGGAATGGTGACGGTCAGGGAATTCATGAATGACCGTCCGATGCCTTCGGAGAACAGCACGGTTCTGTAATTGTCGGTGGTGAATTTCGGCGGCGCCGACGAAGCATAATAGACGCGCTGGCCGCGATCGCCTTCGAATGCTTTCGGGGAATGCATGATGAAGCTGCCGTCGGCATTGAGCTGCAAGGTCACGCCGTCGCCGAGATCGGCTGTGGTGCCGGCGGGATATTGCGTCGGTGTCGCCGATTTGACCCCGAAGGCGCTGATGTCGCGCTTGGCGCCGTCGCCGAAGATATTGCCCTCGAGGACGAACTTGCCGTCCTTCTCGACTTGCGCCGAGGCGGGCGGGAGCCGGCCTGCTTCCGTCTGGGTGGAACTGGCGAACGAGTTCCACCAGCCCGAGGCGATGATCTGGTTCTTGTCGCGCAGCGACGAGACCAGGATGCCGAGCGTCGGTATGGTCCAGATCGCGACGAAGATGAGCACGGCGATGTGGACGCCAAAACGGCTGGCGAAGGAATTTCCGGCCGCGACGGCCATCTCAATGTCCTCCCGTCTCTTTGTTCGCCTGGCGGATGTTCCAGACCATGATCGGAATGACGGCAATCATGATGATGATGGCGATGGTGGCGCCGCGGCCGAAATCGCCGCCGCCGCGGAACATCCAGTCGAACATCAGATTGGCCAGCACCTGGCTGTTCCACTGGCCGTTGGTCATGGTCAGCACGATGTCGAACACTTTGAGCACCAGGATGGTGATCGTGGTCCAGACCACGGCGATGGTGCCCCAGATCTGCGGCACCATGATCTTCCAGAAGATCTGGAACGGATTGGCGCCGTCGATGACGGCGGCTTCCAGCGTTTCTTCGGGAATGCCGCGCAGGGCGGAAGACAGGATGACCATAGCAAAGCCGGTCTGGATCCAGATCAGGATGATCATCAGGAAGAAATTGTTCCAGAACGGCAGCGATATCCAGACCTGCGGCTGGCCGCCGAAATGCTGGATGATGGCGTTGAGGATGCCGATCTGCGTCTGGCCGTCGCCCCGATACTCGTAGATGAATTTCCAGATCACGCTGGCGCCGACGAAGGAGATCGCCAACGGCAGGAAGATCAGGCTCTTGGCGATCGTGCCCCACCAGATCTTGTCCGTAAGCACGGCGATGATCAGCCCGAGGAAGGTGCAGGCGGCCGGCACCACCGCCAGCCAGATGATGTTGTTGAGGATCGAGTTGCGGAACTCGCGATCGCCGAACGCCCATTGATAGTTCGCCAAGCCGACGAAATTGATGCCGCTGCGATCGAGGAACGACAGCCGCAGCGTCTCGACCACCGGATAGATCAGGTAAATGGTGAGGATGATCATCGCCGGGCCGACGAACAGCCATGGCCGGACCAGCCCTTGCCGGCGCAGATTGTCGATGGCCGCGGCACCCGCGACGCCGCGTGACGGGAATATCAGGTCGACCAGTTTGTTGGCGCCCCAGAAATAGGCGACGCAACCGCCGACGCCGACGATGATGACTGTTATGGCCGAGAAAATCTGAGCCGCCATGGGTCCCTCTCCCCCTGCGCATGACCCGACAAGGAATGACCTTGGTAACGGAGACCAGGCGCCGATTCAGTTGTTTGGAGCGCGTCATCGGCGGCTTGCGCACATTGCCGATCGCGCTTCATTTCAATGCGCTCATGACGAAAGGCTGCGGCACGGGCCGCCGTCGGATCCGGGCCAGTACGGTCCGGATCCAGTGCGAGAATGGTGGTCGCTTACATGCCGACCGCTACTTGATCGCGTCCCAGCTCTTCTGGATGTCGGTGGCGACGTCCTGCGCCGACTTGCCGCCGACCAGGTCGATCATGCCGGTCCAGAACGCGCCGGCGCCGATCTTGCCCGGCATCAGGTCGGAACCGTCGAAGCGGAAAGTCGAGGCATTGGCGAGGATTTCGCCCTGCTTCTTCAGCGCGTCGCTGGCATAGGCATCCTTGTTGACCGACTTGAGCGGCGTCACGAAGCCGCCTTCGGCCATCCAGATCTCGTGGGCGAGCGGCATCTTCAGG
>NZ_RZPH01000404.1:0-5070 GCF_004022825.1 Mesorhizobium sp. M7A.F.Ca.CA.004.04.2.1 | reverse complement strand
GTGCTGGAACGCCCAGCGGTTCCACGGCGGCCGGTCCCAGTCGAGCTTCGGCGGTACCATGGCGGGCGGCGAGCCCTGCATGATCGGCGGCCGCGCGTCGCTGTTGCGGTATGACTGCATGAGAATCCCCTGCCGCCGCATGCCGCTCTTCAGTTCACTTGAATGAGGGCGGTCTGCACAGCGGACGAAAAAGCCCCCGATTGGGCCTTTCGAGTGACGAACGCCCGACGCCATGGCGAAGAGCAATGCCGGCAGGCCAGGTGAGGGGCGGCGCGAACGCTGCGAATTCAGCGCTACCCCTCATACGGCCCTTGACCCGCCGTCTTCCAACTCGCGCGGAAGAAGGCGGAGTGCCGCTATTTCTGAACGTCCGTCCAGATGCGCGTGTAGAGTTGCTGCACCTCAGGCGAGCAAGGGGTGAGGAACTCGCCCGCTTTCTCCAGTTCTGGCGGTACCACCAGTTCGGGCGCATCCTTCATGTCGGCTGGCAAGAATGCCTGCGAGCCCTTGATGCCATTGGCATATTTGGCGAAGGCGGAGATCATGGCGGCGTTCTCGGGATCCATGATGAAGTTCATGAACAGCTTGGCGTTGTCGACATTCTTGGCATCCTTGAGGATGGCAACACTGTCCATGAAAAAGGGGAAGCCCTCCTTCGGGTAGCCGAACTTGATGTCGGGGTTCTTGATGCGCGAGCGCATGATGGCGCCGTTCCAGTAGTAGACGGCCGAATAGTCGCCGGCCGGTAGCTTATCGGTCACGCTATAATCCATGGCCAGCCATTTCGGCTTGGCCTCCACCAGCTTGTCGCGCACTTTCTTGAGCAATTCCTTGTCGTCCGTGCACCAGTTGCCGCCCAGATACTTGATGGTGGCGAACAGCACGTCGTTCATTTCCGGCGCGACATTGATCTTGCCAACCAGTTCCTTCGGCGGATCGAGGAAGATGGCCGAGGTGTTGATGTCGCCGTCATAGACCTTTGTGTTGACGCCGATGCCGGTCACGCCCCACTGCCACGGAACCGTATAATGACGGCCCGGATCCCAGGGAACGTTCACCCAGCGCTCGTCGACATTCTTGAAGTTCTCCATCTGGTCGGGCCGGGCCTCAAGCAGAAGCCCTTCCTTCACCCAGATCGGCACGTAGTTGGCCGACGGCACCACAATGTCGAAGCCATGACCACCGGCGCGTACCTTTGCTAGCGCGGTGTCGTTGGAGTCGTAGTCGGTGGTCGTCACCTTGACCTTATAGGTATCCTCGAACTTCTTGATCATCTCGGGGCTAGTGTAGTCGCCCCAATTAAAGATGCTGAGTTCGCCTTCCGCATACGCGCTGCCCGCAAAGGCAAACATTGCGAATACCGCCGTGGCAGCCGTGGTCTTCCATTTCATTGCTATTCTCCCGTTTGGCAATCGTTGGTTATGGCTTGCGCCTATTGACGAAGTAGAACACGGTTACGAGCACCACCGACAGCGCAAGAAATACCGTGGCGATCGCATTGATTTCCGGGCTCGTTTCGCGCCGCAACTGGCCGAGCATGTAGGTGGGCAGCGTATCCTGGCCGCCGGACTTGACGAATTCGGTGATGACCACATCGTCGAGCGAAATGACGAAGGCGAGCATGAAGCCCGCGATGATGGCCGGCCTCAAGAGCGGCAGCGTCACGAAACGGAAGGCTTTCCAGGGCGTGGCGTATAGGTCGGCGGCTGCGCGCTCCAGCGTCAGGTCCATGCTGTCCAGCCGCGCCCGGATCGGCAGGTAAGCGAACGGGATGCAGAAGGCGGTGTGGGCGGCGATCAGGTAACCGAGTCCTGAGTAACCGGTCCAGACCTTGATGCGCGAGAACACGATCAGGAGCGCGACGCCGGTGACTATCTCCGGCACCATCAGCGGCTGGTTGATGAAGGCGTATTTGAAGGTAAGGCCGGGATAGGGCCGCGTGCGGGTCGTGGCCAGAGCAGCCATGGTGGCGGCGATCGTCGATAGCGCGGCGGCCGAGACTGCCAGCACGAGCGAGCGGACGGAGGCGTCCTGCACAGCCGAATTGTGCCAGGCCGAAATAAACCAGCGCAGTGAGACGCCATCCCAGCGCGAAAGCGAATCCGCCGTGTTGAACGAATAGGTGACGAGCGCCGCGATCGGCAGATAGAGCGCGAAGAAGGTCAGAAGCGCCATGAACCCGAAGCCGGGTTGCGCCTGGATGTCGAACGGACGCTTAGCCATGGGCTCCCTCCGACCGGGATGCGTTGCGCACGTAGAACAGGAGCGCGATCATCACCAGCACCATGAGCGTAATTGAGATGGCCGCGCCAAGCGGCCAGTTACGGCCTGCGCCGAACTGCAGTTCGATCAGGTTGCCGAGCATCATGTTCTTGCCGCCGCCCAGCACCCGCGGAATGACATAGGCGCCAAGCGAGGGAATGAAGACCAGTATCGAGCCGGCTATGACGCCGGGCTTGATCAACGGGAAGACGATGCGGCGCAGAACCTGCCAGCGACCGGCGTAGAGGTCATATCCGGCCTCGACCAGCCGGAAGTCGAGCTTCTCCATCGAGGCGTAGATCGGCAGCACCATCAGAGGTAGGTAGACATAGATCATGCCGAGCAAGATGGCCGCGTCGGTATTCATGATCTGCAGCGGTTGCTTGATGATGCCGAGCGCCATCAGCGCGGTGTTGACCAGCCCTTCGTTGCGGATCACCTGCTGCATGGCGAAGGTGCGGATCAGGAGATTCGTCCAGAACGGAATGGTGACGAGGAAAACCCAGACCTCGCGCGTCTTCGGCGGTCGCGTGGCGATGAAATAGGCTGTGGGGAAGCCGAAGAACAACGTCAGCACGGTGGTGTAGAACGACAGGCTTATCGAACGCCAGAAGATCGACAAATGCGCATCGGCGAAGGCCAGAGTGTCGTCGAAGATGTCGCGCTGCAACAGCACCGACAGCCAGCCATCGGTGGAGAATTTCCACACCACGCCGCCATAGGGCCCCGGCGTCAGGAAGGAATAGATCACGACGATCAGCAGCGGGCCGGACGCCGCCAGGAAGATGATGATCAGTGCCGGCGCCGACAGCACCCACCGATCGCGGATATCTCTGCGTTCGGCTTCCTTGGCGACTTCTTCCGCGCTCGCCATCAGTCCCTCACCACTTGCGCGGCGTCATTGCCGATCACGATGCCGACCTTGTCGCCGCGCTCGAAGCCGCAACCGGCGCTGCGCGTGTTCTGCTGGCGCACGGTGAAGACCTCGCCGCTGTCGAGCCGCACATGTATATGAGTGTCGGTGCCGAAATAGACGATGTTGTCGACAGTGCCGGACAATTCGCCCTTGTCCTTGGTCAGCTTGGCATGCTCGGGCCTCACCACCACGGTGGCGTTGTCCTTCGGCTGGAAGCCCTCGGCAACGGTCGCCTCGATGGTCGCGCCGGATTTGAGTGTGGCGCGCGCCTTGCCATTGCCGATGTTCGAGACCGCGGCGGTGAGAAAGTTGGTTTCACCGATGAAGTCGGCGACGAAGCGCTCCGCCGGCTTGTCGTAGATGTCCCACGGCGAGCCGACCTGCAGGATCTTGCCCGCCGACATCACCGCAATGCGATCCGACATCGTCAGCGCTTCTTCCTGGTCATGGGTGACGAAGATGAAGGTGATGCCGGTCTCATGCTGCAGTCGTTTCAATTCGATCTGCATGTCCTTGCGCAGCTTGAAGTCGAGCGCCGACAGCGGTTCGTCGAGCAACAGCACCTTCGGCTGCGGCGCCAGCGCCCGCGCCAGAGCCACGCGCTGCTGCTGGCCGCCGGAAATCTGGCCGGTGCGGCGGCCGGCGAGAGCTTCCATCTTGACCAGCTTCAGCATCTCGGCGACGCGCGCCTTGATCTCGGCCTTCGGCTTGCCCAGCATTTCCAGGCCAAAGCCGATATTGTCGGCCACCGTCATATGCGGGAACAGCGCGTAGGACTGGAACACGGTGTTGACCGGCCGCTTGAAGGGCGGCAGCGGCGCGATGTCCTGGCCGTAGAGCAGGATCTCACCGGCGGTTGGAAAGTCGAAGCCGGCGATCAGCCTGAGCAACGTCGTCTTGCCGCAGCCGGATGGCCCCAGCAACGTGAAGAATTCGTTCTCGCGGATAGATACCGAGACCGTGTCGAGGGCAGCTACCTGCCCCTCACCTGATCCGAAAATTTTTCTGACGTTTACTACTTCAATCGCATTCCGATCCGGTTTGTCCGGCACGATTACGCCTCACTGTTGACCCCGCTCTTGCTGGCGGAGCTCTTCCCCTGTTCGATGTGACCACATGGCCGGTGGGTTGGCAAGCCCGGCATTGGGTCACAGTTCAATCAGTCATTGAGGCCTGCAAGCCCCATGCCATAGTCAGGCCTGATAGGTGACCTTGCCGCCGCAAATCGTCGTCACCGGCCGCACCTTGTGCAGGTCGGCCGGGGCGGTGTTCTCGATATCCATCGACAAAACCACCAGATCGGCCATGTAGCCTGATTTCAGCGTGCCCTTGCGGTGCTCGGCGAATTCGGCGTAGGCGCCCTCGATCGTGTAACCGGCGATCGCTTCATGCAGTGAGAAACTCTGGTCCGGGTCTCTTTCTGCCCACGGTTTGCGCAACACTGCCGCCTGAATGCCCAGGATCGGATCGATCGGCGACACCGGCCAATCCGATGCGAAGACGACATGCGCGCCGGCATCCTTCAAGGTCCGCCACGCATAGCTCAGCGGCCAGCGCGCCGGCCCGATGCGCGATACCGTCGGCTCCAGTGGAAAATCCATTGCGCCCGGCGGATGCGGCGGTTGCATGGAGGCAATGACGCCGAGTTCGGCGAAACGCGGCACATCAGCGGTGGTGGTGACCTCGATGTGCTCGACGCGGTGACGGCTGTCGCGCTTGCCGTTCGCCTTCTGCGCCGCCTCATAACCGTCGAGCACCGCGCGCACCGCGCCGTCGCCGATCGAATGCACGGCGATCTGCAGCCCGCGTCTGTCGACCGCGACGGCCAGATCGATGAACTGTTGCGGCGTGAACAGCGGCTCGCCCACCCAGTCGAGCCGGGCGGCATAAGG
>NZ_RZPH01000403.1:0-5072 GCF_004022825.1 Mesorhizobium sp. M7A.F.Ca.CA.004.04.2.1 | reverse complement strand
CGAGGATCTTGTGCTGGCCGAAGGATTTCGACAGATCGCGAAACTCGACATCGGTCATTGTCACGCTCCCAGAATGTCGTCGATGAAGGGCAGGCAGCCGGCGGTCAGTCCCGCGTCCACGGGCATCACCACGCCTGTTATTCCCGATGCGCGATCGGACGCAAGGAAGGCGACGGCTTCCGCCACTTCCGCGGCGTTGACGATGCGGCCGAGCGGATAGAGCCGCTGCAATTTGCCGAGGATTTCGGGATCCTTGGCAAGGCGGTGGTCCCAGGCGGCGGTGCGGATCGATCCGGGGCAAACGACATTGGCGCGCAGGCCGCTGCGGCCGAGCTCGACGGCGATCGCCTTGGCATAGGCGTTGATGCCGGCCTTGGCGGCGGCATAGGCCGGATTGCCGAAATGCGCGATGGCGTTGACCGAGGAGATGAAGACGACGCTGCCCGAGCCGCGGCCAGCCATCGCCTTGACCAGCGGGTCGGCGAAATTCATCACGCCAGTCAGGTTGAGATCGAGTTCCTGCTCTATTCTGTCGGGATCGAGCGCCGAAATCGTCTCGGCACGCGTCCAGCCGGCATTGTTGATGAGAATGTCGGGCACACCATCCCGGTCGAGGATCGCGCCGATCGCCGTCGCTATCGATGCCTTGTCGAGAAGATCGAAGACATGGCGGGAGGCAAGGTGCGGACTGTTCAGCGCCTCGCTTGACTGATCGCAACCGACGACCCTGGCGCCTCTTTGCGCTATCAGCGCCACGATGGCCGTGCCGAGCCCGCCGCCGGCACCCGTCACCACGACGGTCTTGCCCTCGAACTCGGCCCTGCCTTCGAACTCGGCCCTGCCCTCGAACTCGGATTGCGAAACCACCGTGCGTCATCCTCCGGGAGTTCTGACAGATCGCATAAGGCCTAGGCCTGTAAATGTAATTAAGCAACACAATAATCCGCTTGTAAGCCTTCAAATCATCGATAATGTAGGAAAGTCACATAAATCTTCTGCTCCGGCACGGAGAGGCGCGCAGGCGCAACACCAATGGGAGAGATCAAATGAGCCTTGCAAAATGGACTGTCGGCCTGATGGCCGGAATGAGCATGCTGGCAATTGCGGCGCAGGCGGATGCGGGCGAGGTGCGCGTCACCGTGGCCGAGTACAGCGCCAAGACTGCTCCCTATTTCGCCGACGTCAAGAAGGAATTCGAGGCGGCGAACCCCGGCATCAGCGTCAAGTTCGAAGTGGTGCCGTGGGATGTGCTGCTGCAGAAGCTGACCACCGACATCACCGCCGGCACCAATGCCGATCTGTCGATCATCGGCACGCGCTGGCTGATCGACTTCGTCCAGCAGGATGTCGCCGAGCCGCTCGACGGCTACATCAAGCCCGACTTCAAGGATCGCTTCATCGACACCTTCCTGTCGCCCTCGATCATGGACGGCAAGACCTACGGCCTGCCGATCGCGGCCTCGGCGCGCGCCATGTACTACAACAAGGAGCTGTTCGAGAAAGCCGGCATCGCCAAGCCACCGGCAACCTGGACCGAGCTGCAGGAAGATGCGCGCAAGATCAAGGCGCTGGGGTCGGGCACGTTCGGCTTCGGCCTGCAGGGCAAGGAGATCGAGACCGACGTCTATTACTATTATGCGATGTGGTCGCAGGGCACCGAGATCCTCAACAAGGACGGCACTTCGGGCCTGAGCACGCCAGGTGCGCTTGAGGCCGCCAAGCTCTACAAGTCGATGATCGACGAAGGCCTGACCGAACCCGGCGTCACCTCCAACAACCGCGAAGACGTGCAGAACCTGTTCAAGCAGGGCAAGGTCGGCATGATGATCACCGCACCCTTCCTGTCCAACCAGATCAAGGACGAGGCGCCGAACCTGAAATACGGCGTTGCAGCCATCCCCGCCGGCCCGACCGGCGCGCGCGGCACCTATGGCGTGACCGATTCCATCATCATGTTCAAGAACTCCAAGAACAAGGACGAAGCCTGGAAGCTGCTCGATTTCCTGTTCACCACGGAACAGCGCGCCAAGTTCACGCAAGGCGAAGGCTTCCTGCCGGTGAACAAGGAAGAGGCCAAGATGGACTACTACGTCAACAATGCCGATCTGGCGGCGTTCACCGCGCTGCTGCCCGACGCCCGCTTCGCGCCGGTCATTCCGGGCTGGGAAGAAGTCGCCCAGATCACGTCGGACGCCATGCAGAAGATCTATCTCGGCGGCGACCCTGAGGCGGGCTTGAAGGACGCGGCCGCCAAGGCCAACACCGTGCTGAAGAAATAGAGGCCGTGCTGAAGAAATAGGGCGTATCTCCCTGCGCCCGTGGCGCGCCCCAGACTCAGGCGGGGCGCGCCACACCTAGGTTCCCGGCCCGGTGCGGCGGATCCGAAATTCGCATAAGCAGAACCTTCTGATCCAGCACGCCGAGGTTGCAGGCCAGCAGATGCAAAATCGTTTCTTGCCCTATCTCCTGACCTTGCCCAGCCTGTTTCTGGCGGCGGTGGTCATCTTCTGGCCGGTCTGGGACCTGATCCAGATCTCGACGCATGAGGTCAGCCGCTTCGGCCAGCTTCGCGACTTCAACGACTTCGCCAATTTCGCGGCACTCGCTGCCGATCCCGATTTCACGGCCGCGCTCTGGCGCACCGGCCAATGGACGGTGATGGTGGTCGGCGGTGCGCTTCTCTTGTCGATCCCGGTGGCGATGATCCTCAACACCGATTTCTATGGCCGCGGCATCGCCCGCGTCATCATCATGCTGCCCTGGGCGGTGTCGCTGACCATGACCGCGGTGGTCTGGCGCTGGGCGCTGAGCGGCGAAAGCGGCATGCTCAATTCGGCGCTGATCGGCCTCGGGCTCATCGATCACAACATCCAATGGCTGGCGAGCGCCGAGACCGCTTTCCCGATGCAGGTGCTGATCGGTATCCTGGTGACGGTGCCGTTCACGACGACGATCTTTCTCGGCGGGCTGTCGTCGATTCCGGACGATCTCTACGAGGCGGCGGCGCTCGAAGGGGCGACGCCGCTGCAGCAGTTCCGCGAAATCACCTTTCCGCTCCTGAAACCGTTCATCAACATCGCCATCGTGCTCAACACCATCTACGTCTTCAATTCCTTCCCGATCATCTGGGTGATGACGCAGGGCGGCCCGGCCAACTCGACCGATATCCTGGTCACCCATCTCTACAAGCTGGCCTTCCGCATCGGCAAGCTGGGCGAAGCATCGGCGGTGTCGCTGGTGATGTTCGCCATATTGCTGGTCTTCACCATGATCTATGTGCGGCTGGCGATGCGGGAGCAACGCACATGACGAGCAAGCTGAAACGCTCCATCATCGCCTGGCTGCTGCTGGCGCCGCTGATCGTGGTGACGCTCTTTCCCTTCGCGGTGATGTTCCTGACCGCGGTCAAGCCGAGGCAGGAAGTGCTGTCGCCGACCTGGTGGCCGAGCGAATTCCGCTGGTCGAATTTTTCCGACATGTGGGTGGCGACCGGCTTTGGCCAGGCGCTGCTCAATTCGCTCTACGTGTCTGTGATCGCCACGGTTGGCGCCATCCTGATCTCGGTTCCGGCGGCCTATGCGATGTCGCGCTTCCGCTTTGCCGGCTACGGCGCCTTGCGCCAGTTCCTGCTGATTTCGCAGATGATCTCGCCGATCGTGCTGGTGCTTGGCCTGTTCCGGCTGATGGCGGCCTGGGGCTTGGTCGAGAGCACGACGGCGCTCGGCTTCATCTACATGGCCTTCAACGTCGCCTTCACGGTGTGGATGCTGCAGAGCTATTTCGACACCATTCCGCGCGATCTCGAGGAAGCCGCCTGGATGGAGGGCGCCGGCCGCTGGCTGACCTTGCGCAAGGTGTTCCTGCCGCTCTGCCTGCCGGCGATCGCGGTGACCGCGATCTTCACCTTCATCAATGCCTGGAACGAATTCGTCGTGGCGCTCACCATGCTGCGCAGCCAGGAAAGCTATACGCTGCCGATCCAGGTGTTTTCGCTGGTCGCCGGCCGCTACACCATCGAATGGCACCACGTCATGGCCGCGACGTTGCTGGCGACCTTGCCGGTGGCCATCCTGTTCATCTGGCTGCAGCGCTACCTCGTTCGCGGGCTGGCGCTCGGGGCGGTCAAATAACGCCTATTCACGGACGGAGCTTTCATGCGCATTTTCACCGCCTCGCTGGCGACGGAAACCAACACCTTCTCGCCGGTGCCGACCGATAGGGCCTCGTTCGAGATGGCCTTCTATGCCGGGCCCGGCAAACATCCGGACACGCCGACGCTGTGCTCCTCGCCGATGGTGGCGCTGCGCCGGCGGGCAGCGGCCGAAGGCCTCGATGTCATCGAGGGCACCGCCACCTGGGCGGAGCCGGGCGGCCTGGTGCAACGGCAGACCTATGAGGCGCTGCGCGACGAGATCCTTGGCCAGCTCAAGGCAGCGCTGCCGGTCGATGCCGTCATCCTCGGCCTGCATGGCGCCATGGTGGCGCAAGGCTATGACGACTGCGAAGGCGACTTGCTCGAACGGGTTCGCGCAATGGTCGGGCCGCAGGTGGTGATCGCCGTGGAACTCGATCCGCACAGCCATCTGACACCGAAGCGCGTGGCGGCCTCCGACATCCTCGCCTACTTCCTCGAATTTCCGCACACCGATTTCTACGAGCGCGGCGAACACGTCGTCGAGCTTGGCCTTGCGGCGGCGAGGGGCGAGATCAAGCCGGTCATCTCGACCTTCGATTGCCGCATGATCCAGGTGCTGCCGACCAGCCGCGAGCCGATGCGCTCCTTCGTCGACCGCATCAAGGCGCTGCACGGCAAGGACGGCGTGCTGTCGGTCTCCGTCATCCATGGCTTCATGGCGGCCGACGTGGCCGAAATGGGCACACGCATCCTGGTCGTCACCGACGATGACAAGGCCAAGGGTGACGCGCTGGCGGAAAGGCTCGGGCGGGAACTCTACGCGCTGCGCGAAAAGACGGCGATGACGATGCTGAGCGCCACCGACGGCATCGACCGGGCGCTGGCCGTGCGCGCCGAGAATCCGGGCAAGCCGGTGGTCATCGCCGATATCTGGGAC
>NZ_RZPH01000402.1:0-5075 GCF_004022825.1 Mesorhizobium sp. M7A.F.Ca.CA.004.04.2.1 | reverse complement strand
CCCGAGAACCAGCCCAAGGTCGCGGCAGATGTCGCTGCGGCCGCCCTTGGTCACCGCCATGAAATGATGCGGCTGGGCAGCCGATTTCACCGCCTCGGCGGCGATGCGCAGATTGCCGTCGGTGCCGTTCTTGAAGCCGACCGGGCAGGAAAGGCCCGAGGCGAGTTCGCGGTGGATCTGGCTCTCGGTCGTGCGCGCGCCGATCGCGCCCCAGGCGACCAGGTCGGCAATGTATTGCGGCGTGGTCATGTCGAGGAATTCGGTCGCCGCCGGCAGGCCGAGATTGTTGACGGCCGACAGCACGTTGCGCGCCATCCGCAGCCCCTTGTCGATGTTGAAGCTGCCGTCGAGGTCGGGATCGTTGATCAGGCCTTTCCAGCCGACCGTCGTGCGCGGTTTCTCGAAATAGACCCGCATCACGATCTCCAGCCGGTCCGACAGGCTCTCGCGCAGCGCCGCCAGACGGCTGGCATAGTCGACGGCCGCGACCGGATCGTGGATCGAACACGGGCCGACAATGACGAGCAGCCGGTCGTCGGTGCCGTTCAGGATGGCATGGGTTGCGTTGCGCGATGCGCTGACGGTGCGCGTCGCCGTCAAAGTGCGCGGGATCTCCCGCATCACCTCGTCCGGCGTACTCAGTTCTCGGATTTCCTTGACTCGGAGGTCGTCTGTGGTGGTCAACACGGCTTTCTGCTCCTGTCGAGAGCATGATGCCGAAAAGTGTGAAGCGGTTTTCGGACGACATCATGCTCCTCTTTGATTTAGAGGGAACCTGCCGGCTGAAACAAAAAAGCCGCCAGGTATGGCGGCTGTTCGGATCTTGTTGCTGCAATCTTCAGATCGAGCGCAATCCTCCCGCCGCCAGCGAGCTCCTAAAGTACCAATATGTGGCGGTCAGGTTGATCATGAGGTTCATATAGTCGATGCGGAGGCGCTTGTCACGTGCCGTAGATGAGTTGGCGAAATCGCTGGCGAGAGCGCTCCTCTCCCCGTCACTATACGGGGAGAGGATGCCGGCAGGCAGGTGAGGGGCGGCGCTTGCGTCAACGGATAGGACAGGGCCAAAAAGCCCCGACTTCAATCGACCCTCTAACTATCAAAGTCGGCGCTGCCCTCATTGCCCTGCCGGGCATTTCTCCCCGTATAGTGACGGGGAGAAACGGGCCGGCCGCGACGCTGACCCTATTCCGGAGACGACCCCGCAATGCTCTGGTCATAGTCGACCAGCGATCCGGTCATGACGCCGGACTGCGGGCTGACCATGTAGCTGATCAGCCGCGCCAACTGGTCCGGCTTCACCAATTGCCCCATCGGCTGCGCGGCTTCGGCCTTTGCCAGCCAGTCGTCCGGCGCATCGTGCCACTTCTTCTGCACGATGTCCTCGCCCTCCGTGTCCATCCAGCCGGGCAGCACCGCATTGCAGCGGATGCGGTTGTAGCGATAGGCATTGGCGACGTTCTTGGTCAGCGTCATCAGCGCGCCCTTGCTGGTTGAATAGGGCGTCAGGAACGACTGGCCGGTATGCGCCGACATCGACAGCACGTTGACGATCGAGCCGGGTGCCTTCTTTTCCAGGAGATGCGCCACCACGCCTTGCATCAGGAAGAACGGGCCGCGCACATTGGTATCGAAAATCGTATCGAACAGCTCTTCGGAGGTTTCGACCAGAGAACCGCGCGCCGAAGTGGCGGCGGCGTTGACCAGCGCGTTGACGGTGCCGAAATGCGAGATCGCGGTGGCGACCGCGCGCTTGCAGTCCGCCACTTTTGACACGTCGGCGCTGATGAAGATCGCGTCGACGCCCGCCTTCTTGAAATGGGCGACGGCCTTGTCGCCCTTCTCCTGCGATCGGCCGATGAGCGCCAGTGCCCGGCAACCTTCGTCGGCCAGCGCTTCGGCAACGGCAAAGCCGATGCCTTGCGCGCCGCCGGTGACGATGGCGCGCGTCTTCGAATTGCGATCGGCGGATGTGCTCATCGCTCTGCTCCCTGTACCCTAGTTTCCGGTTCTTACTTGTCGAGACGGACGGTCTTGCCGGTCGTTGCTGATTTCAGCGCCGCGTCGGCCAGCTTCAGCGCCACCAGCCCATCCGCACCGCTCGGCGACGCTTTCTTGCCCGAGGTCGCGGCCGTGATGAACGCGGCGATCTCAATAGCGTAGGCGTCGAGATAGCGGGTCATGAAGAAGTCGTGCAGCGGCGGGCGGGTATAGCCCTTCTCGTTGGCCAGTTCGATCGACACCGGGCGCTGGTTCTCGGCGGCAACCATGCCTTTCGAGCCATGCACCTCGATGCGCTGGTCGTAGCCATAGGTGGCGCGGCGCGAATTGGAGATGACCGCCTGCTTGCCGGAAGCGGTTTCCAGGATGACGCTGACGCTATCGAAATCGCCGGCGGCACCGATCTTCTTGTCGACCAGCACCGAGGCATGGGCGCTGACCGCCACGACCTCTTCGCCGAGCAGGAAGCGCGCCATGTCGAAATCATGGATGGTCATGTCGCGAAAAATGCCGCCCGAGCGCTTGATGTAGTCGATCGGCGGCGCGCCGGGATCGCGCGAGGTGATGGTGACCATCTCGACGGTGCCGATGGCGCCGTCGTCGATTGCCTTGCGCACGGCGGCGAAGTGCGGATCGAAGCGGCGGTTGAAGCCGACCATCAGCGTCGCCTTGGTCTTCTCGACCACGGCCAGGCACTTCTCGACGCGCTTGACGTTGAGGTCGATCGGCTTCTCGCAGAAGATCGCCTTGCCGGCCTTGGCGAAGCGCTCGATCAGATCGGCATGGGTGTCGGTCGGCGTGCAGATGACGACGGCGTCGATATCACCGGCTTTCTCGATATCCTCGATGCTGCGCACCTCGGCGCCATAGGCGCTCGCCAGCTCTTTGGCGGCCTTCTCGAACGCATCGGCGACGGCAACCAGTTTGGCCTGCGGATTGGAGCCGACGGCGCGGGCATGGACCTTGCCGATGCGGCCGGCACCGAGGAGAGCGAAGCGAACGGTCATGATATTTCCTCTGGGGGATGGGTTAGAGAGAGTTGTGTCCGCACCTTCCTTTTGGGGGAAGGTGGCAAGTCTATTTTTCGAGCGCGCCAGAAAACAGGATGACCATCCTGTTTAGGCCGCGAGTTCCGCCTCCCCGGTCTTGGCGCCGGTGATGTAGGAGACGATATCGTTTCCGTCGGTGTTCTCCTTGCGCAGATTGGCGACGATGCGGCCGCGCCGGAACACGACGATACGGTCGCAGAGATCGAACACCTGGCGCATATTGTGGCTGATCAGGATCAGCGGCTCGCCATTGTCCTTGAGCGTACGGACGATGTTTTCGACCTGCGCGGTCTCCTGCACGCCAAGGGCAGCCGTTGGCTCGTCCATGATGATCAGCTTGGAGGCGAAGGTCGCGGTGCGGGCGATCGCCACGCACTGGCGCTGGCCGCCTGACATGTGGCGGATGGTGTTGGACAGATTGGGGATCTTCACCGCCGTGCGGACGAGCGCCGCCTCGGTCGCCTTGCGCATGTATTTGCGGTCGAGGATCGAGAACGGGCCGAGGTTGAACAAAACCTTCTCGCGGCCGAGGAACAGGTTCGAAGGCACGTCGAGATCGTCGGCCAGCGCCAGGTTCTGGAACACGGTCTCGATGCCCGCCGTGCGAGCCTCGATCGGCCCGGCAAAATTCACTTCCTTGCCGTCGAACCAGATCTGGCCGCTGGTGCGCTGCTCGACACCGGTGATCTGGCGCACGAAGGTCGACTTGCCGGCGCCGTTGTCGCCCATGATGGCGACATGCTCGCCCTTGCGCAGTTCGAAATTCGCCCCTTCCAGCGCGTGCACGCCGCCATAGCGCTTGGTCAGGTTTTCAGTCTTCAGGACGATGTCTGACATGGTCATGCCCTCATTGCCCGCAGGCGTTGGCGCCACTGGTCGAGAACCACCGCACCGACGATGATCACACCCTTGACCATCTCCTGGTAGTAGGCGTCGAGGCGCAGGAAGGTGAAGCCGGAGATGATGACGCCGAAGATCAGCGAGCCGATCACCGTGCCGATGATCGAGCCGCGGCCGCCCGACAGGGAGACGCCGCCGATGACCGCCATGGCGATGGCGTCGAGTTCGTACATCACGCCCATGCCGGACTGCGCGGTCAGGTTCTTGGAGCTCAGCACCACGGCGGCGAGCGCGGCGAGAATGCCGGCGATGACGTAGACCAGGATCTTGTGGTTGGCGATCTTGATGCCGGACATGCGCGCGGCATCCTCGTTGGAGCCGATCGCGTAACAGTGCTTGCCGTACCTGGTGTAGGTCATGATCAGCTGGAACAGGATGGCCAGCGACAGGAAGATGACGACGGGCATCAGGCCTTTGCCGATGCCGGCGAAACTCTCGGTGGGAAACGAGATCGGCTGGCCCTTGGACCACCATTTGGCGATGCCGCGCGCGGTCACCATCATGCCGAGCGTGGCGATGAACGGCGGAATGCGCGTGTAGGCGATCAGCGCGCCATTGACGAGGCCGGCAAACAGGCCGCAGGCGATCGCCACCAGCAGCGGCACGATGACAGGCAGGTCCGTCCAGCCCTGCGCCAGGAACATCGCCTTGGGATTGGGGTTGCCGTTGACCGTCGCCACCTGAGCGAAGCTCATGGCGATCATGGCGGTCGCGCCGACGATCGAGCCTGAGGACAGGTCGATGCCGCCGGTGATGATGACCTGCGTCACGCCGATGGCGATGATGCCGACGATCGACACCTGCAGGATGATGATCTGCAGGCGCGCTTCGTTGAAGATGCCGCCGACGTCGCTGCGTGTGTTGAACAGGAAGCTGTCGCCGAGAAAAATGCGGCCGATCAGTTCGAAGATGACGACGAGAATGACCAGTGCCAGGAAAACATTGAACTCGGCCGGCCATGTGCGCTTCCTCGCATCATAACCGACGCCGCCGACGCCATGAGATGTCTGTGCCACGTATTCTGTCCTCCATCAGCCGCGGTCGCCCTCGCGCCTGCGGCGCTGAGGGAGAGAGGGGAGCGGCGCTGTCTTGATCGAGAGCGCCGCTCCGTATCGAGCCGTTGGC
>NZ_RZPH01000401.1:0-5082 GCF_004022825.1 Mesorhizobium sp. M7A.F.Ca.CA.004.04.2.1 | reverse complement strand
GCGTATGGGGTCCCCGGCTCCTGCGCTGAAAGTGGAGAACTGGCTGCGTGGCGAGCCCCTCACGAGCCTTCGGCCCGGCAAGGTCTACCTCGTTGAATTTTGGGCGACTTGGTGCCGACCATGTGTCCACGCCATGCCCCATTTGATCGAACTGCAGGAGAAATATAAAGACAGCGGATTTGAGATTATCGGAGTCGCAGCTTGCGAAAAGGCTGCAACCGCGGACGAAGCGCGGACCAACGTGGATGCCTGGCTGACCGAGAAGTTCCCGAATCTGAATTATCGGACAGCGTTCGATTGCACTGGCGAAATGAAAAAGCTCTGGCTGGAACCCAGCTCTTCGTTCGGGATTCCCACCTCGTTCGTGGTCGACCGCGACGGCCACATCGCTTATATCGGCCACCCGGCACCTCTCGATGACGTTTTGCCGAAAGTCCTTAACGGCAGCTGGCGCAGCAGCTATGAAGCGAAAGCCGTCGATGCAAAGCGAATCTCGCGTGTGCGCGAATCGTCGCTGAGTCAGCCGATATACGCCAAACTTGGGCCGGCGATGCAGGACGAGGATTGGGCAGCGGCACTATTGGCCATCGAAGAAGGCCTCGCCGTGATGCCAGACTCTTTTGATTTTCGGCGGGTTCATGCGGATATTCTGCTTCACAAGCTGCGCGACATCAAAACCGGCTTGCCGCTTATGCGCGAATTGGTCGAGGACGCGATCAACAAAAAGTTCGAAGCGATGTCTTGGGTGGTGATGGCGCTGAACCAACTCTTCCATCCCACGATCGACAACTCCCATCTTCCGCATGATGATCGCTTTGCGATGGGCAAGGAGCTCTCCGAACAGATCCTGGAACTTAATCCTCCGCAAGGCGATGGAGACTTTAAATTCGGGTGTTACTTTCCGGTCGCTCAGTATTATTACGAGAGCGGCAACAAGGACCGGGCGATCGAGTTGATCGAGGTGGCAATCAAATCGCTGGACCATTCGGAGCCAGTGCCGGACCAAACCAAACAGCGCTACCTCACCTCGTTGCTCCAAGCCCTGGCCAACTACACGGGTGAGCCTGCCTGTCACGCGGGTCTCTGTGTGGCTCCGCAAAACAAGACTTCCGAAACTCAAAACGCTGTCACTTCCTGAGCAAGGATCGCGAAGGGCATGACAATTGGAATTGAACACCGGCAAATCCGCCCGCCCAGGCGCACTTCGCAGCAATAACGTCGATGCCGCAAAAGTGCGCGGCTTGCGGCAGGTGGAATTTCCATTGCGTTTACCTCGGGTCGAACCGCGGCGCAGGCGTTCGCGCCGCGGTGAAAGGTCTCGCATTGGTGGACGTGCTCGAGGTCGGCCACGGGACACTGTTGCGTGGGATCGGCTCGCCCAAGCCATTCCCCGCCCACGCAAGCGCCCGAACCACACATCGCAGAAAAAGAGATCGTCCTTCAAGAGGAGTACTGAAATTGGGGAAAAGCGAAATTCCTCATGAACCGGTTGGCCCTGCTGTCCACGGGGACGACGAGGCCCTTGCTTCCCCGTTCGTCAAATGCCTCCTGCGGCTCATTCGTACTCAGGATTCCTTCGGCTTATGGGAAGGCCATTCGGATGCCGAGCTGCTGGCCGAGTTCATCATCACCAAGCAACAGCAACGTGCGGTACCCTTTGGCGGCGATCCCGATCCTGACGCGCTGTGGAGGCTCGACATGTTTTACACCGCCGTAGCGCTTGCGATCGAGGAGCGCTCCGGCGTGTCGACGTCGCCAATAATTGGAATGAAGCCCCTGCGGGTTTCCAGCGGTTGGGCGTTCTGTCGAGACGTCCACCGGTTCGGCTTCGAGACTTTCCGCAAACTTGCTGAGGCCGGTACGAAACTGGTCGACGATGCGACTGCAGCCATTGAAGCCTAGCCCGAGATGGAGCGCATCAACAAAACCATTGTTCCAGGAAGGATCTATGTCAGACCTAGATAGGATGAGGAAAAAAGTCTGAAAGCTCCAGTTGCGTGCAGCTATTGCCAAGATGGCATTGCAGGACCTTGTCGAGGGTCTGCCGGGCAAGTGGGCCGACATACAGGAAGTCGCCGAGAAAACCCAAGCCGTTTATGCCGAGTTGGATGTTGCCAAGAGAGAACTCGCTTCAATGAAGAATTTAGGATGATGCGCACATTCACCACCCGTGACGGCTCCATTTGGATGCCGCCGTACCTGACCTCCATCGATAGCAAATCTGCATCGGCTGCTGCCGTTGTTTCAAGGTCTGCTCGCGCGATGTCATGCATCTTCACGGCGTTGATGATGCGGGTGAAATCCTCGCCCCTGCGATGACGAGGACGACGATTTCGACGGCAAGCTCAATCGCATGATCATGGTTGTCGATGATGCCGGCCGCTGCATAGGCTGCGGAGCCTGCGGCCGCGTCTGCCCCAAGAACTGCCAGACGCATGTTCCGGCCGACGAGCTCGCAACATGATCTGGCGAAAACCAGGGGAGCGGCGTGCACTTCATCTTTTTGTCGGCTCGTGGGGCTGGTCCTGTGCAGCAATGCGTCGATGGTTTACTTCGCTTTGGATTCGCTCCGTGTGGCAGTCGTCACGACGCTGGCCTGTTCGCTGCTGCTTCAGGCCGGCTACTTCGGCCGCGTGCTCTTTCTGATCTGGCAGTCCTCTAGCCGCGCTCGTGGAACTCGCCACAGGGGCCAGCATGCCGATGGTTACAGGAAAGCTCGGGTACCAGTCGTCTGACTCTGATCAACTGCGGAATGCAATTTTCAGCTGTGTCCCGGCTTGGTCGAATGCCCAGCATGTGCTGCTGCTTTGATGCGCGGATGACAGGATCAGTGCTCAGACCCACACCAATTTTGGTCACCCTCTGATGACTGAGCTGATCGTATAGGGAATCTGTGTTCGGCTAACACGCGACCATACCCCTGGGCTGACCGGTGCGTAGCAGGTTCAGGTACTTTTTTGCTGGAGATAGCATGCTGGAAAAATTCGAACGTTATCCGCTCACCTTTGGACCCACGCCGATCGAGAGGCTCGACCGCCTCGGCAAGCATCTGGGCGACAAGGTGGAAATCTACGTCAAACGCGAGGACTGCAACTCCGGTCTCGCGTTCGGCGGAAACAAGCTGCGCAAGCTCGAATACATTGTGCCCGACGCGATCGCGTCAGATGCCGATACGCTCGTCACAATCGGTGGCGTGCAGTCCAACCATACGCGCATGGTCGCTGCGGTCGCCGCCAAGATCGGCATGAAATGCCTCCTGGTCCAGGAGAGCTGGGTCCCACATGATGATGCTGTCTACGACCGGGTCGGCAATATCCTCTTGAGCCGCATCATGGGGGCAGAGGTGCGCCTGGTTGACGAGGGCTTTGACATCGGCATCCGCCGCAGCTGGGAAAAGGCACTTTATGAAGTCAAGGCAAGGGGCGGCAGGCCATATGCGATACCTGCCGGCGCCTCTGTCCACAAATACGGCGGCCTGGGCTATGTGGGGTTCGCTGAGGAGGTGCGTGCCCAGGAAGAGCAGCTTGGGTTTGCCTTCGACTATATCGTCGTCTGTACGGTGACTGGTTCAACCCACGGCGGCATGCTCGTCGGGTTCGCCAAGGATGGTCGACAGCGCAACGTGATCGGTATCGATGCCTCCGCCATGCCCGCCAAGACCAAGGCGCAGGTGCTTGGCATCGCCCAAAATACAGCGAAGCTCGTCCACCTCGGAGCGGAAATTGTCGAGGCAGACGTGGTGTTGTTCATGGACTACGCGTACCCGGGTTATGGCGTTCCATCGGAGGAAACCAAAGAGGCAATCCGTTTGTGCGCGCGGCTCGAGGGCATGATTACGGACCCCGTTTACGAGGGCAAATCGATGCAAGGGATGATCGACCTCGTCCAGAGGGGCTTCTTTCCACAGGGATCGAGGGTCCTCTACGCACATCTAGGCGGCGCACCGGCGATCAACGGGTACGGCTACACCTTTCGCAACGGCTGACGTTCGGCAGTCTGCGATTCCGCGGTCGCGCTCGAACGTGGGTAGGTAGCGTCGTTCGAGCGCTTGGCTGGAGAAGTGGAGGCAGCGACGGGCATCCACTAATTGGTACCATTACGTGCTGTCGGTGCTCAACGCCACGCGCATTGAGCGCATGCCGCCGTTGGCAACCGCGAGGCGAATTTTGACTCCGGGGCAAGAATCCACACGCGGCGGTGGCGGCACGAGGACCAAGCCGGCGAGTTCGCGCTTTCGAACTGGCGCCAAACTGCCACTGCTCGAGGGCCGAGGCCAGTCTAATCACAGGCGAGCCGTCCAAGCTCTCAAGAGTGATAGGGCGAAACCCGACAGCGGCAGAAGACATGTCGGGTTCACGACAATCGGCCGCATTTGGCCTCGTGGAGAATTTCAAAGCATTTCCCGCCGCTTACCGGAGCTGAGGGAATTGGCACCTCCGTTGCAGCTTGATGTGCGGCAACACGGTGAGAGCTTCGCTGAAGCAAGCCAGAGGGAGCGATGCCCTCGAGACCGTGTCCGATTTTGACTGGAAAATATTCCGCGACAAAAGAGACGAAAGGTGTGGAATGACTTTGGACACCAAGATGGAACTGCGTATGGGGTCCCCGGCTCCTGCGATCAAAGTGGAGAACTGGCTGCGTGGCGAGCCCCTCACGAACTTTCGGCCCGGCAAGGTCTACCTCGTTGAGTTTTGGGCGACTTGGTGCGGACCATGTGTCGACGCCATGCCCCATTTGATCGAACTGCAGGAGAAATATGAAGGCAGCGGATTTGAGGCGGTCGGAGTTGCCGCCTGCGAACAGGGTCCTACCGCAGACGAGGCGCGGACCAACGTGGATGCCTGGCTGACCGAGGAGTTCCCGAATCTGAATTATCGTATCGGGTTCGATTACATTGGCGAAATGAACAAGCTCTGGATGGATCCCAGCTCTTCGATTGGGATTCCCACCTCGTTCGTGGTCGACCGCGACGGCCACATCGCTTTTATCGGCCACCCGGCGGAACTCGATGACGTTTTGCCGAAAGTCCTTAACGGCAGCTGGCGCAGCAGCTATGAAGCGAAAGCCGCCGATGCAACGCGC
>NZ_RZPH01000400.1:0-5086 GCF_004022825.1 Mesorhizobium sp. M7A.F.Ca.CA.004.04.2.1 | reverse complement strand
GGAAATCGCTGTTGCGGATCTCATGGCGGTCGTGACCGAAAGGGCCGGTGCCGTTGGCGCGGTCCATGGCGCCGAGCTGGTGATGGGCGAGCAGCGCCAGGAACCGTTTTTCGTAGTCGTTCGTACCGGCGTCACCGAAAAACTGCGCGGTGGCGATCCGCGGCCCAGCTGTCTCGGCGGAGAGCGCGGGTCGCGCGCAAGCGCTCTGGCCTTGCAGGAGATCGCAGGCATTGCGGCCAGCGCCGGCACAGCCGGCAATGACAGCCAGCCCGAACAGAACGATGGCGATGGATGCGCGACCCTTCACCCGGGCGCTCCGGCCTTCAGGGCGCTCAATTGCGCGGGATCGCGCGGCGGCATGAAGCCCTGCGGGAAGACCTTGCAGACGGGAATGGCGAAGGTGGCGATCAACAGTTCGGCCTCGCCGCGCATTTTGCGTGGCGTTGTCTTGTCGTCGCGGATCGCTTTCGCCGAGGCGACCAGGGTGCCGTCGCAGTCGCAATGGTTGTGGCGGGCGATATAGCAGGCATCATGCGTCTGGCAGACCGCGTCGAGGCGGTCGGCCGGCCGGGCCGATAGATCGCCGGTGCGGGTGCCAGGGCCGCAATAATTGCCCAGGACGAAAGGCGAAGGCCGCGCCATGGCGTAGCGGATCGGCTTGGGCAGCTCGGCCTCCGGGACCTTCGTCCACGGGTTGGCGCAAGCGGAAACGAAAAGCAGCGGCAGGATGGCAAGAACGGCTCGCATGTCTATCCGCGCCAGCTTTCTAAGGGATCGTCTCTACGCGGCGGCTGCACGCCTGATGCCATTCTGGCCGGTTTTGTGGCAAGGAAAAGGCGGCACGGCTAAACAAATAGGCTCCGCTCCCGCTCCACCATCTTGGTGATGAAGCTGGCGACGATCTGGACGCGGCGCAGCGGCCTGACCGATTCGTGATAGACCAGCCAGTAGGCACGGCGGATCGGCGCGACCACATCGACGGATACCAATTCCGGCATCGAGCGGGCGACGAAGGTGTGCAGGATGCCGATGCCGGCGCCCGAGCGCACCGCCTCGGCCTGGCCGAGTGCGGAGGAGATGGCGAAACTGGTGCGCCAGTCGGCGCTGAATTCGCCCGCATAGTCGAGCGAGGGACTGACGATGAGGTCGGGTACGTAGCCGATCAGCGTGTGCTGGCCGAGCTCGGCGGCGGTTTTGGGCAAGCCATGCGCTTCAGCATAAGCGCACGAGGCAAACAGGCCGAGCGAGTAGTCGACCAGCTTTCCCGCCACCAGCCGGCCTTCTGTCGGCCGCTCGACGGTGATGGCGATGTCCGCCTCGCGGCGCGACAAGGAAAAGGAGCGCGGCACCGGCACAAGCTGGATCGTCAGCTCGCGGTGCAGGGCGGTCAGTTCGCCGAGGCGCTTGGCCAGGAAGGCGACACCAAAACCATCAGGCGCGCCGATGCGCACCGTGCCGGAAACGTCGTCGCCTTCGCCTGAAATGGTCGAGCGCGCGGCGATCATGTCGCCCTCCATGCGCTCGGCAATGTCGAGAAAACGCTCGCCGGCGGGCGTCAGCTCGCTGCCGGTGGTCAAGCGGCGAAACAGCTTTGTCCGCAGCGCTTCCTCGAGTGCGGCGATGCGGCGTGAGACGGTGGCGTGGTTGAGCTCCAGCCGTTTGGCGGCGCCAAGGATCTGGCCTGCGCGCGCCACGGCGAGGAAGATGCGGACGTCATCCCAGTTCATGGGGAGGGTCCAGATGACAATTATCGACGCTGCGTTCTGTGGTGGAACTCAATCTCTCAATCCGCACGGCAGCAATTGCATCCCACCATTTGCGGGAATTGATGCTCGCTCGTCAATCGTTATCTATTCTCCGCACAACGGTTGCGTTCTCACTCGCGTTGCCATCCGCCGGCCAAAGGCGGACAATGCAGCATCACAAACAGGGAGAGAAATCATGATTGACTATGGTCATTTCATTGGCGGCAAGCATGTCGCCGGGACCAGCGGCCGCAAGCAGGATGTCATGCAGCCGATGGACGGCTCCGTGCGCGGCACGGTGGCGTTGGCCTCGCAGGCGGAACTGCGCGCGGCGGTCGAGAATGCCAAGGCAGCGCAGCCGAAATGGGCCGCGACCAACCCGCAGCGCCGCGTACGCGTGCTGATGAAGTTTCTCGAACTGGTCGCGCGCGACTATGACGAACTGGCCGACATCCTGGCGCGCGAGCACGGCAAGACGATCGCCGACGCCAAGGGCGACATCCAGCGCGGCCTCGAAGTGGTCGAGGTCTGCATCGGCGCACCGCACATGATGAAGGGCGAATTCACCGACGGCGCCGGCCCCGGCATCGACGTCTATTCGATGCGCCAGCCGCTCGGCGTCGTCGCCGGCATCACGCCGTTCAACTTCCCGGCGATGATCCCGCTGTGGAAGATCGCGCCGGCCATCGCCTGCGGCAACGCCTTCATCCTGAAACCGTCGGAACGCGATCCCGGCGTGCCGATGCGTATCGCCGAACTGTTCCTCGAAGCCGGCCTGCCGGCAGGCATCCTCAACGTCGTCAATGGCGACAAGGACGTGGTCGACGCCATCCTCGACGATCCCGATATCAAGGCCATCGGCTTTGTCGGCTCGACGCCGATCGCCCATTACATCTATTCGCGCGGCACGGCCGCCGGCAAACGCGTGCAGTGCTTCGGCGGTGCCAAGAACCACATGATCATCATGCCCGATGCCGACATGGACCAGACCGTCGATGCGCTGATCGGTGCCGGCTACGGCTCGGCCGGCGAGCGCTGCATGGCGATCTCGGTCGCCGTCCCGGTCCGCCACGATACCGCCAACCGGCTGATGGAAAAGCTGATCCCGCGGGTCGAGAGCCTGAAGGTCGGTCCTTCGACGGACTCTTCCGCCGATTTCGGCCC
Organism: Mesorhizobium sp. M7A.F.Ca.CA.004.04.2.1; assembly: GCF_004022825.1. NCBI lineage: Bacteria > Pseudomonadati > Pseudomonadota > Alphaproteobacteria > Hyphomicrobiales > Phyllobacteriaceae > Mesorhizobium > Mesorhizobium sp. M7A.F.Ca.CA.004.04.2.1. The sequence goes on along the minus strand of NZ_RZPH01000400.1, from coordinate 2,177 downwards.
GCTGGTGACGGCGCAGGCATTGGAACGGGTCAAGGGCTACGTGGATACCGGCGTCAAGGAAGGCGCCAAGCTGGTCGTCGACGGCCGCGGCTTCTCCATGCAGGGCTATGAAGACGGCTACTATATGGGTGGCTGCCTGTTCGACAACGTGACCGCGGACATGCGTATCTACAAGGAAGAGATCTTTGGGCCGGTGCTCTCTGTTGTGCGCGCCCCGACCTATGAGAGCGCGATCAAGCTCGCCAACGATCACGAGATGGGCAATGGCGTCGCCATCTTCACCCGTGACGGCGATGCCGCGCGCGACTTTGCAAGCCGTGTCCAGGTCGGCATGGTGGGCGTCAACGTGCCGATCCCGGTGCCGATCGCCTATTACACGTTCGGCGGCTGGAAGGCATCTTCGTTCGGCGATCTCAACCAGCACGGCCCGGACGCGTTCCGCTTCTACACCAAGACCAAGACGGTGACCTCGCGCTGGCCGTCCGGCATCAAGGATGGTGCCGAATTCGTCATCCCGACGATGAATTGACCGGACAACAAATTGATTTGGATTAAGGCCCGGGCGCTCGCGCCCGGGCGTTTTTTTGCAATCCGGCCGCGACCCTATCCGCTTGAACGCTAATGTGATGGAACCAAGTAGGCCTCTGCCGTCTTGGTCTGCAGTCCTGCCGCAAGGAGGTACGGCAGATCAAGCAACGGCGCTGGCGACAGCTTCGGGGACATCGTCTGGCGCAAGGAGGTGTCAGATGACCCGTCTTGTGGCAACGCTATTTTTCGTGGCAATTTCTGCGTTTCCCGCCGTCCCGGCGCTGGCGGCGCAATGCGCGGCCCGTGCGGATATGATCAAAGCGCTCGGCGAAAAATTCCACGAAAGCGAGGCGGCGCGCGGCCTGGTCAACCCGAGCCTGATTCTTGAGATATTCGTCTCCGACCAGGGCACCTGGACAATTCTTGCCACCGACACGCATGGTCAGAGCTGCGTCATCACGGCAGGCGAAGGCTGAGACGGTCCGTTGATGGCGGCGGCTGCCTTGCCCGGGACTTGACCCGAGCTTCGAGGAAGCGCCGGCGACGAAAGCGCACCGGATATAAAAGGACGTTCAGCGCGTGGCGGCCGTCTCCGCGTGGCCGCGCAGTAGCGCCATCAGGCGTTTGGCATCCTTGGCCGCGGCCTCCTCGTCGCCGGCAAGGATCGAGCGGATCAGCGCGACATGGTGCTCGGCGGATTCGGCAAGGCCGGTCTCGGCCTTGTAGCGGAACCAGAAGCGGCGGCTATGGGTCTGCAAGGGGGCGGCCAGACGGGCGGCGAAGGGATTGTCGGCAGCCAGCGCCAGCGCTTCGTCGAGTGCCTTGTCGGCCTGGATGAAGGCAAGCACATTACCCGAGATCACCGCCTTCTGCATGGCAAGCGCTGCTTCGTGAAACAGGTCGGCGGCTTCGCGGGTGACGAAGCGGGCGGCCGAGCGGGCGAGCACCACCTCGACGCCGCGACGCGCATCGAGGACGCGCAACCAGTCGCCGGGATGGAGCGGGGCGATGGCGATGCCGGCGCGCGGCCTGACGTCGAGCAGCCCTTCCCATGCCAGCCGCTGGATCGCTTCGCGCACCGGTGTCCTGCCAAGCCCGAGCCTGTCGATCAGAGCGCCCTCGGTGACGAAGCTTGCCGGGGCCAGTTCGAGCGTGACGATCATGTGCTCGAGCACATGGTAGGCCCTGGTCGCGGCCGGCTCTGCCGGGAGGCTTGCTGCCATGGATATCAAATGCGCTCTCCTGATATATCTTGAATATATCATAACGGAATCCGCATTGACAGCGGGTTTGTTAATAGATATACCGCTGATATATCAGATGGAGAGATGATCATGTGGACCGGAGTTTTCCCTGCCGTCACGACCAAATTCACCGCGGATGATCGTCTCGATCATGCCGAGATGGAGCGCTGCTTCAGCCTGCAGATGGAGGCCGGCTGCGACGGCATCATCGTCTGCGGATCGCTCGGCGAGGGGCCGATGCTGTCGCCCGACGAGAAGATCGAGGTGCTGAAGACCGCACAGAAGGTCGCCGGCAAGAAGCCGGTGCTGCTGACCGTCAACGAGGCCGGCACACGCGAGGCGGCCAGCATCGCCAAGCGCGCCGCCAAAGAAGGCGCCAATGGCCTCATGGTCGTGCCGAGCCCG
>NZ_RZPH01000003.1:0-27493 GCF_004022825.1 Mesorhizobium sp. M7A.F.Ca.CA.004.04.2.1 | reverse complement strand
GCATCGAATCCGGCAACACTCCAGCCGTTTCCGGATACTTTGGCGAAATGCTGTGCGTAAACGGCGATCGCGTCGAGATGGTCGGCGTTCATGTGGTCGATGGCGGATTGTTCGCGCGCCGCGAGTTCCTCGACGATCGGTCCGCTGGCGAGCAAATCCGATCGATCGAGCTGATAGGCCTTGCCGAAGCCGCCGTTGAGGCTGGCGCGTTGCGGATCGAGGCGAAAGATCGAAAAGTCGCCGAGACCGGCGTAAAGTTTCGCCTTGGGATTGCGGTTGAGATAGCGGCGCTCGGCGCGGGCGTGTTCGCCTGATCCGCGCTCAAGCCGTGCCGCCTGGCAGATCAATGTCAGGCGCGGGTGCGCCAGCGGGTCGCCCTTGCCCGGTTCGCCGAGCAACAGGGAACAGCGCGGATCGGCAAGCAGGGCGCCGGTGTGCGCCGAAAGCATCGACACCAGGATCAGCGGCGCGCCATCGATGTCGGTGGCCACGCCGACCCTGCTGGCCAGCGGCGAGCCGGTTTGCGGTTCGATCACCGCCAGGGCGCCAAAGCGGGCGCTGCGCAGAAGCGTCTTCGCCAGCCGGATCGCTTCGGCGTCCGTCTCGCGGATCACGTCCTTTTTCGGCTCGTCCAAGGCAGCACCGCAGTAAGTTGATCTTTCTTCTCTAGTTATCGTTATCGGTCAGCAAGCCGGATTTGACAAGGCCGTCGATCTCGGCTTTCGCAAAGCCGAAACGTGCCAGAATTGCCGATGGCGACAAATCCTCATTGCCTGGCATAGTGGCCAATGTCGGTTGCGAGCTCGAGAAACGCGGCGCGGGGGCCGGGCGCTCAAATGCACCTGTCGTCACAGAGGCGTTGCGTGCCCGATTGTGCGGGTGGTGCTTCGCCTCTTGCAGCGACAGGACGGGGGCCACGCAGGCATCGGTCTGGGCAAACAGCAGGTCCCAGTCGTCGCGTGGTTTCTGCCGGATCCGATCGGCAATGGCGGCGCGCATCGGCGGCCACAGGGCCTTGTCGTACTGGCCGGACGCAAAGCGCTCGTCGAGCGGCAGCAGCCTGGCGAATTCGGCGAAGAATTGCGGCTCGAGACAGCCGATGGCGATATGGCGTCCGTCCGACGTCTCATAGGTGTCGTAGAACGGGGCGCCGGAATCGAGCAGGTTCGCGCCGCGCTTGTCGCTCCACAAGCCGGCCGCCGTCAAGGCGTGCAGGGGCACCGCCAGCATCGAGGCGCCGTCGACCATCGCGGCGTCGATGACGTCACCCTTGCCCGTGCGAGAACGTTGGAACAGGGCGGCCAGCACGCCGGCAATCAGCATCATGGCGCCACCGCCATAGTCGGCGACAAGGTTGAGCGGCGGGACGGGACGGCCGTCGGCATGGCCGATGGCGTGCAGCACGCCGCTATAGGCGAGGTAGGTGATGTCGTGGCCGGCGCGGCCGGCGAGCGGGCCGTCCTGACCGAAGCCGGTCATACGGCCGTAGATCAGCGCCGGGTTGCGCGCCAGCACCGTTTCGGGGCCGAGGCCAAGCCGTTCCATGACACCCGGGCGAAACCCTTCGAGCAACATGTCCGCCTTTTCGGCAAGGCGCAGCAACAGATCGGTGCCTTCACGGCGCTTCAGGTCGAGGCGCAGGAGGGCGCGGCCATGGCGGTCGATGTTGTACTCATCCGGCAGCGACAGGAACTCGCTCGTCCCCGTCCGTTCGATGCGCAACACTTGCGCGCCCATCTCCGACAGCATCAGGCCGGCCAGCGGCACCGGTCCGAGCCCGGCCATCTCGATCACCTTCAGCCCGGTCAGCGGACCGGTTTTAGCGGCAGCGGACAGGCCGGCGTTCATGACCTTCTATTTCGGCGCCATGCGGATGGCGCCATCGAGACGAATGGTCTCGCCGTTCAACATCTGGTTCTCGATGATGTGCAGGGCGAGAGCGGCATATTCGGACGGTTCGCCCAGGCGCGACGGGAAAGGCACGGCGGCGCCCAGCGAATCCTGAACCTCTTGCGGCATGCCGGCCATCATCGGCGTCTTGAAGATGCCGGGCGCGATGGTGCAGACGCGGATGCCGGAACGGGCAAGGTCGCGCGCCACCGGCAGCGTCATGCCGACGACGCCGCCCTTGGATGCCGCATAGGCGGCCTGGCCGATCTGGCCATCATAGGCGGCAACCGAAGCGGTGTTGACGATGATGCCGCGCTCGCCGCCCTGCAGCGGCTCGAGCTTCGACGCGCGCTCGGCGACGAGGCGGATCATGTTGAACGTACCGATCAGATTGACCTCGATCACCTTGCGATACTGATCAAGGGGGTGGGGACCATCCTTGCCGATCGTCTTCACGCCGATGGCGATGCCGGCGCAGTTGACCAGGATCCGCGGCTCGCCAAGCTTGGCGGCTACGTCGGCGAGCGCAGCGGTTCCGCTGTCGGCGCTGCTGACGTCGCACTGGACGGCAATACCACCGATCTCGGCCGCGACCTTGGCGGCGCGGTCAATACCCACGTCGAAGATGGCGACGCGGGCGCCCTTGGCGGCCAGCGCGCGCGCCGTTGCCTCGCCAAGGCCGGAGCCGCCGCCGGTGACGATCGCGATCTGGCCGTTCGGGTTCATGACGTCATCCTTTGATCTCAGGAACAGTGGGACGGATCAGGCGCCAGATCGACGGGAAAGGTCAAGCCATCGCCGCGACAGGATCGGCCACCCTGGCCTGATCGGCGTGGCAGACCTCGCCCAAGAGCCTGGCGACCGCGCCCGGCGCGATCTCGTGCGACAGCAGCCGGTCGAGATCGACGGGGCGCGGCATCGAAATCTGGCCGCGCGGAATCCGCTTGAAACCGAGCGGCCCGTAATAGGGCTCGTCACCGACCAGCATGACGGCAGGTGCGCCGGTCTTGGCGGCGGCCTCTAGCGCGATCGCCACTAGCCGGCGGCCGATGCCGAGATTCTTGAAGGCCGGCCGCACCGCGAGCGGCCCGAGCATCAATGCGCGGCCGGCACCGGCGGCGATGCGGGTCATGCGCACCGAGGCGACGACGATGTCGCCATCGACGGCGACAAAGGACAGCGAACGCTCGTGCCCTCCGGCCTCACGAATCTTGTAGGCGGCCAGCACAAAGCGGCCCGGCCCGAAGGCTTCGTCATTGATGGCTTCGATCTCGGGGTCGTGCGCCGGGGTTTCCGGCAGGTATTTCACGTCGGCAAGGCTCATGGTCTTTGCGTTCCGGTAAGGAGGAAAGGTTGCTGCAAACGGCAGCATTCGCCAGTCAGCGCTTCATCAAGCGCGGGCGCCCTTTCGTCGTCGGTAAAACCGGATCGAAGCAAAATCGAACATGCGGATTGTCCGCTAGCATCAATTTCCCGCCGCTGCAATCGGCCGTTTTGTTCGTCATTTCCGCCAAGTGACGGTCTGTTCAGCACCTGACGTCTTCGACAGGGCAGCCTTGCGCCTACATCAACCAACAGGACGCAAGGAGATTTGTATGGGAATGCTGGTCGAAGGAAGGTGGCAGGACCGCTGGTACGATACAGCGGACAATGGTGGCAGGTTCGTGCGGACGCAGTCGCAATGGCGCGACTGGGTCACCGTTGACGGGGCGCCTGCCGAAGGCCGGACGCGTGGTTTCAACGCCGAGCCCGGCCGCTATCACCTCTATGTCTCGCTTGCCTGTCCGTGGGCCCACCGGACGTTGATCTTTCGCGCGCTGAAGAAGCTGGAAGGCGTCATATCGGTGTCGGTGGTGCATCATTTCATGGGCGCCAACGGCTGGACGTTCGTGGCTGAGGACGGCGCCACGGGCGACATGCTCTATGGCCTCGACTTCCTGCACCAGATCTATGCCAAGGCCGATCCCGCCTATTCGGGCCGGGTGACTGTGCCGGTGCTGTGGGACAAAAAGGAGCAGACCATCGTCTCCAACGAGTCTTCCGAAATCATCCGCATGCTGAATTCAGCCTTCGACGAATGGGGCGACGCCAGCCTCGATTTCTATCCGAAGGCATTGCGCGGCGAGATCGATCGCATCAATGCGCTGGTCTATCCCGCGGTCAACAACGGCGTCTATCGCGCCGGCTTCGCCACCACGCAACGCGCTTATGAAGAGGCGTTCGGTGAAGTGTTCACAGCGCTGGATGCGCTGGAGGAGCGGCTGTCGAAGCAGCGCTATCTCGTCGGCGATCGTATCACCGAAGCCGACTGGCGGCTGTTCACCACGCTGGTGCGCTTCGATCCGGTGTATGTCGGCCACTTCAAATGCAATCTGCGCCGTATCGCCGACTACCCGAACCTGTCCAACTATCTGCGTGATCTCTACCAGGTGCCTGGTGTGGCCGGGACGGTGAACATGCATCATATCAAGGCGCACTATTACGGCAGCCACCAGACGATCAATCCGACGCGGATCGTGCCTGTCGGACCGGATCTGGATTATGCCGCATGGCACGACCGGGCGCGCTTCGAGAAAGCGGCAGCCTGATCTACCAGTAGGGCGAGGGCTGCTCGCCGTCAAAAACCTCGGCGATCCGGCGCAGCGTCGCCGGCGTCGTGCCCTGCGGCAAGCGGTCGAGCGGGAAGAAGCCGGCTTCGGCGATTTCGTGATCCGGCCGCTTCGGCGCCGTCTGGCTGAAATGCTCGAGCAAATAAAAGCCGACATGGTCGCGGCGGCTGGAGCGGCGGTTGAAATGCATCGATTTGAACACCGGCGGGGCGGTGAGAGCGATGTTGCCTTCCTCGGCCAGTTCACGGGCCAGTGCCTCGTTCATCGTCTCGCCGACTTCGACGCCGCCGCCGGGCAGCTGCCAGCCTGGTACGTAGGTATGGCGAATGAGGAAGACGGACTTGGACGCCCTGTCGTGGATCAGGCCGCGCACGCCAAGCGTCATCGGCCTCCGCAGCACGAAATAGAGATGGAACAGCCTGGCCCTCAAACCTGGCCAGCCGGTCTGGCGGAAGGCATCTTCAGGGCTCGTCATTGATAGCGAAACCGTGGGTGGAAAGCCGTGCGCGGGTCGCCTATGAAGGTTGTATGTTCAGGCTCGCGCATATTTCCGATGTCCATCTGGGGCCGCTCCCCGATGTATCCTATCGCGATCTCGCCTCCAAGCGCGTGCTCGGCTATGTCAACTGGCAGCGCAACCGCCGCCGCCATATGCATGATGCGGTCATCGACACGATCGTCGCCGACATCAAGGCGAACACGCCTGACCACCTCGCCGTCACCGGCGACCTGGTCAATCTGGCGCTCGACGGCGAGATCGAGATGGCCAGGCACTGGCTGGAGACGCTGGCACCGCCGCATGATGTTTCGGTCGTTCCGGGCAATCACGACGCCTATGTGCCAGGCGCCTTCGACAAGGTCTGCCGATCCTGGGCGGCGTGGATGAGCGGCGACGGCGTCAACACGCCGGTCGATCGTAACGCATTTCCCTATTTGCGCGTGCGCGGCAACGTCGCGCTGATCGGTGTCTCGACGGCGCGCGCCACGGCACCCTTCATGGCCAATGGTTTCTTCATGGAAGGCCAAGCGAAGCGGCTCGGCAAAATCCTCGGGGATACCGCCGGACAGGGGCTGTTTCGCGCCATCATGATCCATCATCCGCCGGTGCGCGGCGCGGTCCCGCAGCACAAGCGGCTGTTCGGCATCGCCCGCTTCAACAAGATCATTCGCCATCACGGCGCCGACCTTGTGCTGCACGGCCATTCGCATCTGCCGTCGCTGTTCTTCATCGGCGGTCGCGGCGTCAGGATCCCGGCGGTCGGTGTCGCTGCCGCCGGCCAGGCGCCGGGCGGCAAGAACCCGGCGGCGCAGTACAATCTGTTCGACATTGACGGCGAGAAGGGCAATTGGCGGATCCGGCTGACACGGCGCGGCCTGACCGGGCCGTCCATACCGCCATCCGATCTGCAGACGGTGGAGCTTGGCGCCGAGGCCGCTATGGCCGCAAATTGACAACCATGGCCACGATGCGGTCCCAGAACAGGACGACCGACACCACAAGGCCGACCAGTGCGCCGGCAGCGACCAGGCCAAGCCCGGACAGAAGGGCCGACCAGCGTTTGCCGCGCTCCGTTGCGCGCAGCGGCGGTTCGGCTTCCGGCACATACGCACGTTTCAGGCCGGCGACGGCGGGTTCGACGCCGCCTTCCAGCATCCTCTGACGCTCGACGATGCGCTCGGCGACATAGCGTGTCACGGAATCGGCAACCGGCTTCATCTCGGTGGATTCGGCAAGCACCACCCGGCCGATACGGGTGTCCTTGAGGAAGCGATAGGTCCGGCGGTCGCGCCCCATGGCGACATGGCTGATGGCGTCGATCCACAGGCGCGGCTGCAAGCCGGACGAGACGACAAAGTCGAAATTGTCCATATCGGCCGGAACATCGGCAAAAACCGGTGCCAGTTCGGCGGCGAGCAGATCGAGACGCATGCGATGCGCCTCGCGCATGTCGACGACGACGTCGTCGCGGTCGGCGAAGGCATTTTTGACATCACGGATGGCATCGGACAGTTTCTTGGACTGGTCGATGGTCTTCTCGCCTGCTTCCTTCATCGGCGTCCGCCTCGTAGGTTTGGTTAACACCGGGTTAACACAGCCGCCGGCAAAATGCACTGGCGAGATCGACGGCCCCGGGGTGTCCAGGAAGGTTGTCGTGCGCGAAAAAGGTCAGCTGGCTGCGGCGGCGAATTTCTGGCGGTGTGGCCTGGCGCGACGATTGGTGTTGCGGCGAATGATCTCGGCAACAAGGTCGGGGGCTTCCTCAGCCAGCATATGGCCGGCCTCCAGCACGTGGTGCACGTGAAAATGCGCCGGCAGGTCATCCGCCTGGGTAAAGGGCAGCACCGCATCGCTGATTCCCCATGCCACCATCACCGGCATGTTCAGTCCATCGAGGCGATCGTGCGGGATGACGCCTTGCCGACCGTCCACGGTCATGGCGGCTGCGATCTCGACGAGCTTTTCGAGTTGGCCGGGTCGCCTGCGCATTTCCCAAAGGGTGTCCACCGTATGTTCGAGCGGCGGGGCTGATGGTCCCGACATGACGGCGAGGCAGGAGCGGATCTCGGACCGATCCGCGGCTTCGGCATAGCGGCGCAACAGCGGTCCATTGATTTCGGGGCCAAGGCCGCCCGGCGCCAGAAGCGTCAGCGAGGCTATCTTTTCGGGCTCGGCCAGCGCCATCAGCGCCGCCACGGCACCGCCCATCGAGTGGCCCACGAGATGAACGCGCTTCAGGCGGCGCTCCGAGAGATCGGCGAGCACGGCCTTGGCTGCCACCCTGGCGGGACCGGCGGCGGGAAAATCGAGCGACAACCCGTGCCCAGGCAGATCATAGGCCAGCGTATGCGTGGAAGGCGTCAGGGCGGAAATCACCTCGTGCCATACATCATGGCAGCCGCCGAAACCGTGCAGCAGGACGATGGCCTTCGAGCCAACACCCTCTTCGGCGGCAAAAAGTGATGCGGTCATGAAAGCTGATTTTTTGTTATTGCAGAATGCGCGACACCCAATGGTGGCTGAATTGCTCCTAGTCCAACGTGATGACCAGTAAAATTTTCGCGATTTGTACGGTTGTGTACAGAACCTGGCGACCAATCGGCAATCTGCGATGGAGCGCAGGAAATCCATCGGGACGCGGCGCAGCCAGTGCTCGGACGTCGATGGTGTCAGCTTGGGCTGCCGAGCCCGGCAGCGCGGAGTGCCTGGACCAGCCGGTCGGTCAGGTCGGCCGGATATTTCCGCTCGACGAAAGTCGCCCGCGGATCGGCGGCAAATTTGGGGAACTCGGTGGTCAGTTGTTTCAGCAGCGTGCTCACCAGATGATCCTGTCCGGCAGCCTTGGCGCCGACCAGCCGCGCCGCCAGATAGTGTGATTTCGTTGCCGTCGTTCTCAATGCCATGCTGGCCGCGACCGCCTTGTTCATGTCGCCGAGCATGAACTCACCGACGAACAGCCCGTAATCCCACCATGTCGGGTGCCCGCTGAAGGTCTCCACCGCATGATCGAGGATCGGCGTTCCTTCAGCATATCGTCCGGCGAAGATCAGCCCGTAGCCGTAAGCGGCGGCCATGCCGAGATCGTAGGGGTTGAGTTCATAGGCCTTGCGCATCCAGCGGATCGCTTCGTCCGTATTGCCGAGGCGCGAACTGACATAGCCGTAGGAGCGATGCGCATAAGGGCTGGTCGGACCCATCTGCACGCCGCGATGGGCAAACTCGACGGCTGTCTCAATCGTCGCATTGGGCGGATAGGCGTAATGATCGGACACCGCCTCGAGATGCAGGGAAGCAAGCTCCGAATAGACGAGCGAGGACTTGGTTCCACCATTGGCCAGCTTCTCGAGGCATCGGTAGGCTGCCTCATGGGTCCTGGCGTTCTGGTCGAGGTAATATTTGCCGTTGAGCAGCAGGCATTGCGTCAGACCGTTTGGCGTGCCGGTCTGCTCGATATAGTTGTAGATGGTGCCGGAGGCGGGGAGTGCCGAGCTAAGCATATCGGCGATACGGTCTTCGACCGCTGCAGGTGCGCTGTCGGCGGGGGGGAGATTTCGCGATAGAAGCACCCGTCCGGACGCCATGCTTTGCAGTTCTATGGTGATGTCGCCCGCGTCCGGTCCAGATAGGACGTCGAATATGAAGCTCGTCGCGTCGTCGGCCGGATCGCCGACGGTGTCGCGGCCGATGAAGTCAATCGTATCGAAGCCACTCAGGCCGGCGCGCAGCGATGCGGCGACACGGCTGGCGTCGGGGCCGTCAGCCTTGAGTCCGATATAGACTTGCGGCAGAGCGTCAGCCCTTGCCGATGCCGTGATGCTTGCAGTTGCGCCAGCGATCTCCGGCATTGCCGAGATGTCGCCGCCTGCCAGCAAGGCAGTGCTGCCCTGGCGAAGGATCAGTACGCCCAGCATGGCGATGACCAAGGCGATCGCCATCCAGAAAAAGCGGAGATGGCGCGCCACCGAGGGGGCAGGCGAAGACGGTACGGAAGCCAGAGACATCGCCTCCAGCATGCCCGTGCCGGCTTCGTTTGACCGATCGGTGGATGCGGCGCCGTCCAGCCTGAGTTCGGGAACAGACTCGGCAATATCCGGCAGGCGGATCGCGTTCAATTCATAGGCAGGAACATAGCCGCCGCGCGGAATGGCGATGCGGACCGGCTCGGCAATTCCCTCATTGGCAAAATAGTGCTGCAGAAGCTCGCGCAGCCTGCCTGCCTGCACACGCACCACGGCATCGGTGGACGGATCGAAGTCGCCGTCCTTGCCGAAAACATCCATGGCAATGGAAAAGCCCTTGAGCCTGTCGGCTTCGCCGGCCTGTTCACGTTCGACAAGATAACGCAGCAGCTTGCGCGCGCGTTCGGATCGGCCGAACGTTTGGCTGGCAAGCAGTCGCTCCAGTGTCTCGCGCACTGCGGGGGCGGCAGGCGTGGCATGCTGCAAGTGTCGATCCTCTCGAAGTCGGCACAGGTTGAGGCGCGATCATATAGGTCCCGCACCACCACACAAGTATACACCCCGTTATGCGATCACGTACCCACCGGATAATTCCGCGGTGGTTAATGGCCCGAAAGATCGGAACCGATCACCAGATTGGGACGGTTCCGATCTTTGTTCCCGCCGGGCGTCAGCCGGCTTTTTAACCGACGATACGGTTCGCGGCAGACATCACTGCTTCCAGCGAGGCAGCGACGATGTTGGTGTTGATGCCGGCGCCGAACAGCTTGCCCTGGGGATATTCCATCTCGACATAGGAAATGGCCGACGCGTTCGAGCCGCGCTGCATCGAGTGCTCGGAATAGTCGAGCACCGACATCTCGACACCGACATGGAGCGACAGCGCATTGACGAAGCCATCGATCGGGCCGGTACCCGTGCCTGTAATCGTCACTTCCTTGCCGTTGTCGAGGATGACCGCCTCGACGACGCGCCGGCCCTTGATCTCGGTGCTGGGATAGGTGTGGTGATCGAGGAATTTCAGCCGCGCGCCGGGCTGGTCGACATAGGTCTCGATAAAGCGCTCGTAGATGCGCCTGGCCGGCACTTCCTTGCCCTCGGCATCGGTGATCGCCTGGATTTCCTGGCTGAACTCGATCTGCAGATTGCGCGGCAGGTTGAGGCCGTAATCTGCCTGCAGCACATAGGCGATGCCGCCCTTGCCGGACTGCGAATTGATGCGGATGATGGCTTCGTAGCTGCGTCCGACATCGGCCGGGTCGATCGGCAGATAGGGCACTTCCCACAGGCTCGTATTGGCCTTCTTCAGCGCCTTCATGCCCTTGTTGATGGCATCCTGGTGCGAACCGGAAAAGGCGGTGTAGACGAGTTCGCCGACATAGGGATGGCGCTCGGGGATCTTCAACTGGTTCGAATATTCGTAGACGTCCTTCATCCGGTTGATGTCGGAGCAATCGATCAAGGGATCGACACCTTGCGTGTACATGTTCAGCGCCAGCGTGACGATGTCGACATTGCCGGTGCGCTCGCCATTGCCGAACAGCGTGCCTTCGACGCGGTCGGCGCCGGCCATCAGGCCGAGCTCGGTGGTGGCTATGCCGGTGCCGCGGTCATTGTGCGGATGCAGCGAGACCAGCAGGTTTTCCCGGTTGTCGAGGTTGCGGCACATCCACTCGATGCGGTCGGCATAGATGTTGGGGGTCGACATCTCGACCGTCGAGGGCAGGTTGACGATCAGCTTGTTGTCCGCCGTCGGCCTGACGATCTCGGTGACGGCGTTGCAGATCTCCAGCGCCACTTCGAGTTCGGTGCCGGTAAAGCTTTCCGGCGAATACTCGAAACGAAAGCCTCCGCCGGCCTTGGCCGCCATGTCGGTGATCATCTTGGCGGCGTCGGTGGCGATGCGCTTGATGCCGCCGACGTCTTTTTCGAAGACGACGCGACGCTGCAGCTCGCTGGTCGAATTGTAGAAATGGACGATCGGGTTGGTGGCGCCCTTCAGCGCCTCGAAGGTGCGGGTGATCAGCTCCGGCCGGCACTGCACCAGCACCTGCAGCGAGACATCGGCGGGCACGTCGCCTTCCTCGATGCACCAGCGGGCAAAATCGAAATCGGTCTGCGAGGCCGACGGGAAGCCGATCTCGATCTCCTTTAAGCCCATGTCGAGCAGCAGGCCGAACATGCGTGCCTTGCGCTCATGGCCCATCGGATCGATCAGCGCCTGGTTGCCGTCGCGCAAGTCAACCGAGCACCAGATCGGCGCCTTGTCGATCACCTTCGAAGGCCAGGTCCGGTCGGTGAGGCCGACGGTCGGATAGGGCTGATATTTGCGAGCCGCGTCGGGCATCCCTTTGGCCGAATCCGTGTCGGCTACCGCGGCATCGGAGCGGATTTCTTCTCGTGCGTTCATCGTCGGTTCTCCCGGCGGCTCATGGATCCACCTTCGGTGGATTGATGGCGAGCGGCGCCTTTACCAGAATTTCGTTCGCTTGATGTGATTGCCAAGGAGCATGCGCTTGCGCGGCGGTTCGACCGCCGGGCGCTCCTTCAGCGAACCCGGCGATCGCCGATAAGGCCGAGAAGAAGCAGGGTCGAAGCCAGCGCGCGCACGGCCTCGCCGGAAAAACCGGTCGAACGGGAAGCGTTGGTGGCGCGCGTGTTCATGGCGGTTCTCTTACAGGAGCCGCTTGTGAGAGGCAAGTGGGGGCCGCGTGGCGGGCCGTGATCTGTCGGATGTTGTCCCGAACATGCGCGCTCTTCCCCACGCGCGGCAAATGCGCCAGACTCGGGCATCGACAGGGTTTCGATGCCCCTGTCGCGGGAGGGGTCGTTCATGAATTTCGTGTTCTTCTCGCCGCATTTTCCCGCCAACGGCGCGGATTTCTGCGACCGTTTGAAGAAGGCCGGGGCCAGGGTGCTCGGTATCGGCGACGCGCCCTATGACGCGCTCGACGCCAAGCTGAAAGCAGCCCTTTCGGAATATTACCGCGTCGCCAACATGGAAGACTACGATCCGGTGTTTCGGGCGATGGGGCATTTCGTCCATAAATGGGGCCGTATCGACCGTTTTGAATCGCTCAACGAACATTGGCTTGAGCTGGAAGCCAACATACGCACCGACTTCAACATCTACGGCACCAAGCTCGATTTCGTGAAGAACCTGAAGCGCAAGAGCCGCATGCGTGCCTTCTTCCGCAAGAGCGGCGTCGACACCATCGCGCAGCGCAAATGCTCCGACCGTGCCGGGGCCATGACTTTCATCCGGCGCGTCGGCTACCCCGTCGTGGTCAAGCCCGACAGCGGTTCCGGCGCATCGAACACCTTCAAGATCTCCAACGCCAAAGAGCTCGACCAGTTCTTCCGGGACAAGCCCGAGGACGTGACCTTCGTCATGGAGCAGTTCATCGAGGGGCTGGTGGTGACCTTCGACGGGCTGGTCAACCGCGACGGCGAGGTGGTGCTGGCGGCCAGCCACCGCTACGACCAGAGCGTCATGGAGGTGGTCAACAAGGACCGCCATATGAGCTACACCTGCTTTCCCAGGATCAGCCCGGCGGTCGAGGAGGCCGGCCGCAAGATCCTGAAAGCATTCGACGTGCGCGAACGCTTCTTCCACATCGAGCTGTTCGAGACCAAGGACGACCGGGTCATCGCGCTGGAGGTCAACATGCGCCCGCCCGGCGCCTGGATGACCGATGCGATCAACTACACGTTCGACATCGATGTCTACGCGGCATGGGCCGACATGGTGGTCAGGGATGCCGCCGGCGGCCCTTACGAGGGGAAGTATTTCACCGCCTATGCCAGCCGCAAGCGACGCCTCCACTATTTGCACAGCCATGAGGACGTGCTAGCCGCGCAGCGTGACAAGATCGTCCACCATCAGGCCATCGAAGAGGTTTTCAGCCGCGCCATGGGAAATTACGCCTACCAGATGCGCTCGAAGGACGAAGCAGCGTTGCGTGCAGCGGTCGCGTACATCCACGCTGAAAAGGCGTGAGGCGATGGACATTTCCTATCACAAGAATTTCTCGAGCCAGCTCGGCCGCGACATGGAATACAAGCGCTACGGCCATGCCGGCCGGCCGGTGGTGGTGTTCCCGACCTCGCAGGGCCGGTTCTACCAGTTCGAGGATTCCGGCGGGGTGGGCGCACTGGCCGAATTCATCGACACCGGCCGCATCCAGCTGTTCACGGTCGACGGCGTCGATTCTGAATCCTTCTTCGACAAGCATGCCGACGCCGCCCACCGCATCGCCCGCCACGAGGCCTATTTCCGCTATGTGCGCGAGGAGGCGCTGCCGGACTTCCTGTCCACAGCCGAGCAGGCCAATGGCGGGCGCAAGCTGAAGCCGCTGTTCTCGGGCTGTTCGATGGGCGGCTATCACTCGTCGAACTTCGTCTTCCGCTTTCCTGAACTCGCCAGCGGCGTCATTGCCCTGTCGGGCGTCTATTCGGCGCGCGACTTCTTCGGCAAAGCGCTCGAGGGCGACATTTTCTACAACTCGCCGCTCGACTATCTGCCCGGCATCGTCGATCCCAAACTGCTGGCCCGGCTGAAGGCGCTCAGGCTGATCTTCTGCTGCGGCCAGGGCGCCTGGGAAGAGCGGATGCTGGTCGAGACGCGCAAGTTGGAACAGATCCTGCGCGACAAATCCATTCCCGCCTGGGTCGATTATTGGGGCGGCGATGTCAGCCACGACTGGCCATGGTGGCACAAGCAACTGGTCTATTTCTTCGGCCGTTGGCTGGATGAGGACCTGATGCACAGGCTCGACTGACAGCGGGGCTCGTCCGCTGACAGCTACCCTTCCTGGCCTGCCGGCAGAGCGACGGTCTCGTGTTCCGACGCCGATCCGCGACGCAGGCCAAGGAAGACGACGATGGCGGTCATGACGGTGATTGCCGCCAGCACGATCAGCAGCCTGTCGAACGCCGCCTCGTAGGCCTGGACCAGAACAATGGCTCCAGCCTGGGGCAGATGTTGTGCTGCTTCGCCGAGATTGCCGGTCACCAGCAGTTGGGCTGCCGCTGCTGCCTGCGTCGAAGATGCCGTTCCCTGTGCGGCGAGATGCGCGGCGGTAAAGCCGGAAAGGGTCGCCATGACGATCGCCAGCGCCACGCCCTCGCAAGCGACGCGGGTGGTGTTGAAGATGCCGACCGCCATGCCGGCGCGCTCTCTCGGCACGACACTGACGGCGAGCCCGTCCATCAATCCCCAAGGCAAAGCGATGCCGACGCCGATCAGCATCAGCGGCGCCACCAGCGCACTATCGACCGGTGGTGTCAGGCTTAGCCAGACAAGCCCGGCGGCAGCGACGAGCAGGCCGACGCCGCAGATCGTGGCCGGCGCGATCCAGCGCGCCAGCTGTCCGGCGAGCATCGGCAGGATCAGCAGCGGGCCTGATAGGCAGATCATCAATTGCCCGGCCTTGATCTCGCTCATACCCTCGATGCCGATGAAGCGGATCGGCAACAGGACGAGCAGGACGACGAAGGCGTAAGCGGGTGCCGCAGCCAGAAACTGGACGCCGACGAAGCGGGGATAGGCAAACAGCGTGAGATCGAGCATCGGCCGTTGTGCTCGCCGCTCGACAACGACGAAGGCGACAAAACAGATGGCAGAAGCGGCCAGAAGGGAGACGACGAGGGGATCGGCCCAGCCGCTCTGCGGGGCCTGGAGCACGCCATAGGTCAGCGACGCCAGCGCGATCGTGAAGGTGCCGGCTCCCGCCCAATCTAGGCCCGTCGCATCCGGGTCGCGCGATTCCCTGATGGTGCGCAGGCCGAGCATGGCGGCGGCAATCGCGAGTGCTGCAACCAGAAGAAAGATCGACCGCCAGCCGAATGCAGAGATGAGCAGGCCCGACGCGATTGGGCCGAAGGCGAGGCCGATACCGAAACTGGTGCCGAGGAAGCTGAAGGCGCGCAGCCGCAACGGCCCTTCGAATTCCTGGGCAAGTGCCGAGGCGCCGCCAGCGAAGGCGGCCGCACTGCCGATACCCTGCGCGGCGCGGAAAATGTCGAACCAGATGATGTCCGGCGCCAGCATCGCGCCCAGCGACGCCAGGACATAGAGGGAGAGGCCGACGAGGAAGAGGCGCTTGCGCCCATGATTGTCGGCCAGAGCGCCCGACGCCATCAGGGTGGCGCCGAAGGTCAGCATGAAGGCGTTTGTCACCCAGTTGAGCTCGATCGGACTGCCGCCGAGATCGGCCGCGATACGCGACAGAGCGACGGCCGGACCGGTGAAGGTCAAGGGCATCGTCATCGCGGCAAGGCACACGGACAAGAGCACGAGCCATCTCTCGGCAGAGCCGGTTGTGGTCCTGGAAGTCATGGATTTCCCTATCTGAAACAGTACTCGCCGGTGTCCCGCGCCATTGCGGAGCCCGTCGTGATGACAAGATAGGTCGTCGGCATTTCAGGAAAAATGGTGTTATATCTCCTGGTATATCGGACTGAAACGCTCGAATGGAATGACGCAATGGATCGTCTCAACGGGCTCCTGGCCTTCGCCCGCACCGCCGAATTCGGCAGTTTCGTCGCCGCCGGGCGGGCGCTTGGCATCTCGGCTTCCGCTGTCGGCAAAAGTGTCGCCCGGCTCGAGCAGGAACTCGGCGTGCGGCTCCTGCAGCGCAGCACGCGGCGCATTGGCCTGACGGAAGAGGGCAAGCTGTTCAACGAGCGGGTGCGCCGCATCCTCGACGACATCGACGATGCCGAGGCGATGCTGTCGCAGACACGGGAAACACCGCGTGGGCGGCTGCGCATATCCACCCCGATCGTCACCTATCATCTGCTGCTGCCGGTGCTGTCGGAGTTCATGGCACGCTATCCCGAGATCGAGCTCGACATCGATTTCAACGACCGGATCGTCGACGTCATCGACGAGGGTATCGATGTCGCGATCCGCAGCGGCGAACTGCCGGATTCGCGCCTTGTGTCGAGACCCGTTGCGCCCTTTCGCATGCTGCTGTGCGCGGCGCCCTCCTACCTGGACCGCCATGGCGCCCCCAGCGTGCCGGCTGATCTCATCAGACATTTCGGCATAAACTTCCGCTTCCTGAACAGCGGCAGGCTGCTGGAGTGGCCGTTCACTACCGGAAGCGCCGAACCGCAGATCCGCTCGATGCTGACCTGCAACAACATGGAAGCCTTGAAGGGCGCCACGCTCGCCGGCCTCGGCATAGCTTGCATGCCGGATTTCCTGGTGCGCGAGGCGCTGCACGAAGACAGGCTGCGTACCGTCCTCGATGGTCATGTCGACGGCCGTGGCCAGTTCCGGATGCTGTGGCCCTCCAATCGCCATCTGTCGCCGAAGGTGCGCGTCTTCGTTGATTTCCTTCCCGAGCGACTTGCTGCGACAAGCGGCTCGTAGCCAACTCATCGAATAAATATGATTATTATTGTCATGTTTATGTGGAAACATCGGAGCGGCTGTGGCATGCCGCTGACGGTGAGGGTGCCGCGCGGCGCCTTGCCCGAACCGTTTCGAAGGACTTGAGCGATGGACCAACTTAGCGCGCAAACCCGGATCAGCGACGCGGCGATCAGATCGGTGATGGACCGGCTGCGCGCAGAGCACAGCGAATTCGAGATCGACACTGGCGTTGCCGACCAGTGGGAGCTCCGCCTCTACTACGGCTCGTTGAGCGCTACGCTCGATGATGAAAGCGTGCTGATCCGCGTCGCGGCGACAGACGAAACCTGCCTGTCCTACATGAAGATGACGGTCGCCGGCCATGTCGCCGAACATCTCGGCACGACCAAGGGCATCCATTGGCAAGGCGACGGCAGCGACGCCGGTACTCCGGTCTTCTTCCGCGAGATCACGGTGATGTCGTCGACGCGGATATCGGCGCATATGCAGCGCCTGCGCTTCGCCGGCAAGGATCTCGGCCGATTTAGCCATGGCGGCCTGCACATGCGGCTGCTGCTGCCGCCGCCTGGCCGCCGGCTGGTTTGGCCGACGATGGGCGCTGACGGCTTGATCGTCTGGCCTTCTGGCGACGATGCGCTTGCTGTGCGGGTCTACACGATCCGGGCGCTGGATGCCGCAAGCGGTTGGCTCGATGTCGATTTCGTGTTGCACCCCGGCCAGAACACGCCCGCCGCCACATTCGCGCAAAACGCACGGGCGGGAGACGTCATCGGCATGATCGGACCCGGCGGCGGCGACGCCCCGGTGGCGCAGACCTTGCTTCTGCTCGGCGACGACACCGCGCTGCCCGCCATCGGCAGGATTTTGGAGCATCTGCCGCCATCAACACGTGCCGAGGCGCTGATCGAGGTCGATAGCCCGGATGACCGAATAGCGCTGGCGCAAGGGGACAGTATCGACATCACCTGGCTTTACCGGCGCGGCCTCGAGGCCGGCACCGCGGGCCTATTGTCGACCGCCTTGCGTGAGCGCAATCACATGGCGCTTGCCGACGGCCTGTACGTCTGGGCAAGTTGCGAATTCGGCGATTTCCGGGAGATACGCAAGATCGTGCGCAAGCAGTGGGGCCTGCCGCGCGACCGGCACCTGGTTACGGCCTACTGGCGTCGGGATGCGCATAGCGTGGGCGAGGGCGGCGAGGACTAGTCGCTGCTTATTGCCTGACGCTTCTGGCCACCAGCCGAGCGACGCTCGGGCCGACCAGCAGCACGATCAGGAAGCGTGCCGATTGCAGGGCCATGACGAAGGAGATGTCGACGTTCTGCGCGGCGGCGGCGATGATGGCGATGCTGTCCATGCCGCCGGGGCTGGTCGCCAGATAGGCGGTCAGCGGATCGATGCCCAGGAGATGGCTGATCAGGAAGGCAAGGCCGCCGCAAAAGGCGATCAGCGCCACGATCGAGGCGATGATCTGCGGCAATGCGCGCGTTGCATGGCGCAGGATCGCCGTTGTGAAGTTCAGGCCGATCGACCAGCCGACCATGGCGTAGCTGACGGCCAGCAGCCATTGCGGCAATTGCATCTCCACGCCCAAGCCAAGATGGACGACGGTGCCGAAGATAAAGGTGCCGAGGAAGAAGGGCGAGGGCAGCCGGAAAATCTTTCCCGACAGGCCGCCAACCAGCGCGATGCCGATGGTGGCGGCGAAGGCCTGGCGGTCGATCGGCGGAAACCAGACGATGGGCGGGATTTCGACGCCCGAGGTGTCGACCCACATCTTGGCAACGAGTGCTGCGGTCATCGAGACGAATATGACGCGCAGATATTGCATGAAAGCGACGAGGCGCTGGTCGGCACCGAAGGCACCGGCCATCAGCACCATGGCGGTGGCCGCACCCGGCGACGAGCCCCAGACGGCGGTGGTGCCGGGCAGGATGCGCCAGCGGCTGATCAGCCAGCCGAGCAGGCTGGAGGCAGTGACGGTCGCCACCACGACGCCTAAAAACAGCGGCCATTCCTGGTAGAAGACCGGAAAGATGTCGGCCGAGATCGAGCTGGCGACGAGGCAGCCGACGATCGCCTGGGCGGCGCCAAACAGAAGACGCGGCACACGCACCGTGGCGCCATTGGTGCCGGCGACGATGGCCGCCAGCATCGGTCCGATCAGCAACGCCGCCGGCAGGGTGGCGAGTTCCAGCGCGCCGGCAAACAGCAGGGAAACAACCAGCAGGGCAAGCCACTGCCAGAGCTTGCGCATCCGCGCCATGCGCTCGAGTGTGGGCAGGTCCGGGGATGGCTGCTCGGCCGAGGAATCCATGTTTCGGTCTTAGACTTGAAGCGGGACGATGCGAACCCCCGCTTTGCCGAAAAAGGAAGCTGTGTGGCGCGCGAGTCACGCAGTTTACCAAGGTGTCAGAGCTTTCGGATAGGACCGGGATAACGGGCGACAAGATCGTCCATCGTCAGCAAGGTAATCCCCTCAATGGTTGCCTGGGCGACCAGGATTCGATCGAAGGGATCCTTGTGGATCGCCGGAAGTCCGTCGATGGCGAGGGCATGTTCACTGGTGATCGGCAAGTCGTGATAGCCATTGTCGAATAGGCCTCGCCGGAGCAAACGGGGATCGACCTGGAAATCATCCCGTCCCAGTCCTCGTTTGATTGCGATCTCCCAAAGGCTGGCGGGACTGAACAGCAATTCGTTCTCGGGGTCCTCAATCTCGGCGAGAGCCGCAGGTGTTAGCCGATCCGGTTCGCCAGCCGCCCACAGCAGCAAATGGGTGTCGAGTAGCAGTTTCAAGTGTTGACACCGAACAGTTGCTCAATCTCCTCGCCACCCATGCGGTCGAAATCGTCGGGAACGGAAAACTGGCCGGCCATAAAACCGACCCTTCGCGCCTGCGACGAGGCCGGCTGATCGATAGGCACGACTTTCACCAATGGTTTGCCCGCCTTGGCGATGATGAACGGCTCACCTTTGGCAGCTCGGTCAACGAGACGTGAAAGATTGGTCTTCGCATTGTGGATGTTCACGGTCTGCATCGCAGGTTTCTCCAAGTGGACTTAGTCCACAGAGCTTAGTCCATTTTCAGAGAATTACAAGTGGAGCGCGATGACTGGCAAAACCCGGGGTCGAGATTGTTCACCTGTCGATATTGCACCCTGGAGTGCGAACCTCGCCTCGGCATCAAGCCGTGGGCGGATCACCCCGTCTTGCCGTCAGCCAGCCCGAAGCCGCCGACGGGATGGGTCTCGACCTGGAATTCGAAGCCGGCGATGAATGGCCGCGCCTTGGCGATCGCCGCCTGGACTTCGGGAAGCTGCAGCGAGGCCTTGTGACTTTCGGCGTCGGTCCACACTTCGGTGACCCAGATCGCGTCGGCATCGGCGGGGTCGCGGGCGATGATATAGCTCAGGCAGCCTGGCAGGGCGCCTGTACTGTCGCGCAGAAGGTCCATGACCGCGTCGCGCTGGCCGCGCGCCGCCCGCATCTTGCCGATCAGTCCGTACATTCCGTTGTCTCCCTTTGAGGTTTTCGACAAGAACATGCAGACCGCCAGTATGCCGGTAGCCGTTCAAGGCATCAACTGGCCGCCATTCACCTCGATCACCTGGCCGGTGATGTAGCCGCTGAGAAGGTCCGAAGAGAGGAACAGATAGGCGCCGACGCAATCCTGCGCCGTGCCGGCGCGTCCCTGCGGAATGGTGGCGACCATGCCCTTCATCTGCTCGTCGGTCGAATAGCGCTCGTGGAACGGGGTGAGAATGGTTCCGGGCGCTACCGCGTTGACGCGGATGCCGAAGCCGATCAGTTCCTTGGCCATGCCGCGCGTCACATTGGAGACGAAGGCCTTGGCCGAGCCGTAAAGCCCGGCGCCGCCGCCGGCGCCGTTGCGCGCGGCGATCGAGGAGGTGTTGACGATGAAGCCGCCCTGTTTCTTCAGCCACGGGATCGCCTTGCGCGAAGCAGTCAGCACCGAGCGCGCATTGAGGTCCATCACAGCGTCGTAATGCGCCTCGGTCTGCTCGGCATAAGGGATGCGGCCAAGCATGCCGCCGGCATTGTTGACCAGCCCGTCGAGGCGGCCGAAATATTGCGCGCTGTCTTCGACGACGCGCTCGACATCGGCGGCAACGGAAAAATCGCCCTGAACGAGAAACACCTCGCCGCCCTTGTCGGCAATCGTCAGGCCGAGCTTCTCGGCGGCGTCTTGACTCGAATTGTAGTGCAGCGCCACCTTGCATTTCTGCGCTGCATAGGCCAGCGCGAGCGCCGCTCCGATGCCGGTCGACGCACCGGTGACCAGCACTGCCTTGCCGGCAAGATCGGGTATGCTGAGTGTGGTGGCTGGCACGGTTCTTCCTCCGGGAGGTCTGCCTGTCCTTCGTAGGCCCTTGCCACCCCGGTGTTCAAGCCTTTGAGCAATTCAAGGAAACGTGTGGAGCGGTTTCCCGGCAAAGCGAGTAGCGCTTTCCCTCGGGAATTTGCGCCCAACAAACCGCTCTACGGATGCAGATAGGCGTAACCCTGGCCTTGCAGTTCGGCGAGTTTGACGACGCCGCCCTTGTCGGCGGCATGAAACCCGGCGAGCAGGTCGGGGAGCGAAATATCCATGCCTTGCATGGTGTTGGCGCAGGCATGGGGTTCCAGCCCCTGCCGCACCAGGCCGGCGAAGCGCCCGGAAATCGCGGCCGATATGCCTTTCGACTTGAAGGCCGCGAGCGCGGGACCATGCACGACCAGCACGATGTCGACATTGCCGCCGGTGCCCTCATAGTGGTTCTTGATGTTGCCGAGCACGAAATTGACCTTGTCGGTGTCGCTCAAGTGGTAGGCGACTTTTTGCCTTGCGGGCTCGGTGGCGGCTGCCTGTGCTGCCCGCAAACCGAGAAGCGTTCCGGTTCCGGCAAGAACCGCGCGGAACATATCGCGCCGACGCATGGAATCCTCCTCCGCTTGGCGGCCCGCCGCGAATTGCGTGGCTGCGGCCGCAATACTAGCATAAATTGGCGTTGCGTCCTGTCGATGCGGAGGAGAGATCACATGGCGTTCAGGGCAGGGGAATGGAAGACAGTCGCCGGCGCCGGGTTTGGCGCGGCGCTGCTTGGCTTGCTTGCCGGATCGGCCTCCGCCGACGATGCGCTGAAGCTCACCGAACTCAGTCCGAACGGCGCTGATGCCTGTTTCGGCCGCGTCTATGATGCGGGGCATCTCAAGGCGCACCCGAAGCAGAAGGTGACGCGGATCTTCTTCTACTACGGCCATGATCCGGTCAGCCGGCCGAACGAGGAACCGACCGTGAATTCCGACACGTCCTACAATGCTTTCATCGCCACCACCGTGCGCGGCGCCAAGTCGCCGGAATGGGCCGGCGGCTGGTGCAATCATGCGTCAGAGGACGGCAAGACAGGCCCGGTTCATTGCGGCATGGAATGCGACCGGACGCTTGCGTCGCTGAAGGTCGACGACAAGGGCCGGCTGTTCCTCTCGGATCTGCAGCCCGACATCTATCTCGATGCCGGTTCGGAAGAAGAGCTTGGCGCTGCGGAATATAGCAGGCAGGCACTCGGCAAGGATGACGACAATTTTCGCCTCGACCCGATCCCAGCGGCGACCTGCAAGGCGGAGTTCGCGCGCATCGATCCGGTCGACCCGGCGCTAGGCCCGCCGCTGCGCGAGCGGCTGAAGCCGGACCAGGCCTTCTGCTATGGGCGCGACTACGATGCAGCGCATCTCGGCTCGCACCCCGATCAACTCACCCGGTCGATCCGGGTTTTCCGCGGCAAGGTAGAGCTGGCGTCCTTCGCCTCGGGTGGCGACGCCGCCAACTGGCCAGACGGCGCCGACATTGCCGTTACCGTCACCACACGGCAGAAATCGGCTGAGGTTACGCAGACCTATTCCTGCCAGGGCGAAGCCGATCAGTGGCGCTGCGCGGCCAGTTCGAAGATGAGCGATTCTTCCTGCGACATCGCGCAGAAGGAGATTTTCCTCAAGCGTGGCGCCAATGGCACGATGATGCTGGCCAACCCCAACAGCGCGCTCGCGATCGTCGACCTGTGTTCGAAGGCCGCCGACGGCAAGACGAAATCCGACGACAAGGTCTACCGGCTGCAGCCAATGCCGCAATCGGCCTGCTCGCCTTGAGCTTCAATGGAGGGCGCGAATGGATAAGGCAAAAGTCTTTTGGTCTGGCGGATCGCAAGCAGTACGCATGCCGAAGAAATACCGTTTCGATACCGGCGAGATTTCAATCCGTCGCGAGGGCCGAGCGGTCGTTCTCGAACCGCTTGCGCAGGATTGGGTCTGGCTCGACAGTTTGACCGGGCCACTTGACGACGATTTTGTTGAGGCAGCTTTGGAAGGCCGATAGAGACTGGCGGCGCAGACCATAGGATCCATGCGTGACATCTGAGCGCTGCTGCGGTGCAGAATTCTGTTCCGCTGCACTCTACGAAGGTCGCGGCATGGATCCTCGGGTCTCCGCGACGGAGCTTCGCTCCTGCTTCGCCCGTGGATGACGAAGTCGAGAAGCTTCGGTTAATTTTCCCAAGTCGCTACAGGAAATCGCCTCAGGCGAACGGCACGGCCGTCGTGCCCTTCGGCAGCTTGGCCTCGTCGTCGGGCTCGACATGGATGGTGACGCGCACCGAGGGGATTTCGGCCTTCAGCGCGTCCTCGATGCGGTCGCAGATGACATGGCTGGCGCCGACCGACATGTCTGCGTCGACGACCAGATGAAACTCGATGAAGGTGGCGCGGCCGGCGATGCGCGTCTTGAGGTCGTGCACCTCGAGCGCGCCCTTGCAATTGGCCGAGATGACGTCACGGATGCGCATGTGTTCCTGGGTGTCGACGGCGCGGTCCATCAGGCCGTTCATCGACGAGCCTATGACATGCCAGCCCTGCCACAGGATGTTCAAAGCCACGAGGACGGCAAGTGCGGGGTCAAGGATCTGCCAACCGGTCAGGATCGCTCCGACCAGGCCGCCGAAGACGCCGATCGAGGTGACCACGTCGGTCATGATGTGGTTGCCGTCGGCAACCAGCGCCGGTGATTTCTCCGCCCTGCCGGCGCGGATCAACGTCCAGGCCCAGAAGGCGTTGATGACCGTAGCGACGCCGTTGACGGCAAGACCTTCCCAGGGCTGTTCGAGCGGTGCCGGGGTCTGCCAGTGGCGCCAGACCTCGTTGAGGATCAAAAGGGCGGCGAGCACGATCAGCACGCCTTCCAGCACCGCCGAGAAATACTCGGCCTTGTGATGGCCGAAAGGGTGGTCCTGGTCGGCCGGCTTGTGGCTGACCTGGATCGCCCAGAAGGCTGCAACCGAGGCAATGACGTTGACGATCGATTCCAAGGCGTCCGAGTAGAGCGCCACCGAGCCGGTGACGTACCAGGCGGCAGCCTTCAGCGCGAGCACGACAAAAGCGACGATAATCGACCAGAAGGCAAGATTGGCGATTTTGCGCTTCGCGGCCGCCTTGGCCGCGGTCGCCATCGTGTTCTCGGCTTCAGCCATGATCGTCAGGCGGCCTTTTCCTTGGCCTTGCGGGGCAAGTGGGCGACGATGTTCTCGATGATGCGCATGCCGGCATTGTGGCCGAGCGTCATGATCGATTCCGGGTGGAACTGTACCGCGGCGATAGGCTCCTTGCGGTGTTCGAAGGCCATGATTATGCCGTCCTCGGTCTCGGCTGTGACGATGAAATCGTCGGGCAGGCGCACCGGATCGGCAAAGATCGAGTGGTAGCGGCCGACGGTCACTTCCTTGGGCAGGCCCGAGAAGATGATGCCGGGCTTGGAGACCCGGATGCGCGACGGCTTGCCGTGCATCGGTATGTGCAGCTGCCGCAGTTCGCCGCCATAGGCCTCCGCCAATGCCTGCAGGCCAAGGCAGACGCCGAAGATCGGCAGTTCGCGGGCGCGCGCCTTCTTGATGGTTGCGGCGCAATCGAAGTCCTTCGGCGTGCCGGGGCCGGGCGACAGCACGACGAGATCGGGTTTCAGCCGGTCGAAGACTTCCTCAGGCACCGGCGAGCGAACGGTCGAGACGTTGGCGCCGGTCTGGCGGAAATAATTGGCCAGCGTGTGGACGAAACTATCCTCGTGGTCGACCAGCAGGATGTTGACGCCGTCGCCGACGCGCGCGGTGGTTCGCTCGGTGCTGGCGGAATTGCCTGTCTTGGCGTCGCGGATGGCGGAGAGCATGGCGGATGCCTTCAGTTCGGTTTCTGCTTCTTCTTCCTCGGGAATGCTGTCGAACAGCAATGTGGCGCCGGCCCGCACTTCGGCAATGCCGTCCTTGATACGGATGGTGCGGAGCGTCAGGCCGGTGTTCATGTCACCGTTGAAATTGACCATGCCGATCGCACCGCCATACCAGGCGCGCGGGCTCTTCTCGTTCTGTTCGATGAAGCGCATGGCCCACAGTTTCGGCGCGCCGGTGACGGTGACCGCCCAGGCATGCGACAGGAAGGCATCGAAGGCATCCATGCCTTCGCGCAGCCGGCCTTCGATGTGGTCGACCGTGTGGATCAGGCGCGAATACATTTCGATCTGCCGACGGCCAATGACGCGCACCGAACCCGGCTCGCAGACCCGCGACTTGTCGTTGCGATCGACGTCCGAGCACATGGTCAGCTCGGATTCGTCCTTCTTCGAGTTGAGCAGTTTCAGGATCTGCTCTGAGTCGGAAATGGCGTCGTCGCCGCGCTTGATGGTGCCTGAGATCGGGCAGGTCTCGACGCGGCGGCCGTTGACGCGCACGAACATTTCCGGCGAGGCGCCGATCAGATATTCGCCTTCGCCCAGATTGATGAAGAAGGAATAGGGCGACGGATTGATGGCTTTCAGCTTGCG
This sequence comes from Mesorhizobium sp. M7A.F.Ca.CA.004.04.2.1, assembly GCF_004022825.1. Classification (NCBI taxonomy): domain Bacteria; kingdom Pseudomonadati; phylum Pseudomonadota; class Alphaproteobacteria; order Hyphomicrobiales; family Phyllobacteriaceae; genus Mesorhizobium; species Mesorhizobium sp. M7A.F.Ca.CA.004.04.2.1. The sequence continues at coordinate 2,292 of NZ_RZPH01000003.1, read as the reverse complement.
CGAAATCTCGGATGGCTGCGTCTCGCAGCGCTCGTAGAACATCTGGCCGGGCACGACCTCGAACAGGTCGCCGCGCTTGAACGAATCCATCGCCTTGCGCACCAGATCCGCGTATTCGCCCGGTTCATGGTCGCCGCGCGGCGGGATGCGGTCAGGGCTCTTGAACGGCTCGGCGATTTCGTCGCGCGGCAGCCCTTCGGTCGAAAAACCCTCGCCGGCATAGTCATAGCGGTCGGTCCAGGCCTTGGCGGAATAATGGTCGACGACCAGGATCTCGTCGGGCAGGAAAAGCACCAGGTCGCGCTGGCTTGGCTTGCGCTCGAGCTTGTAGTCGACCGGGTCGAACTGGAAGGCGAGGTCGTAGCCGAAAGCGCCGTAGAGACCGAGATTGGCGTCTTCCTCGGTCCTGAACAGAGCGGTGATGGCGCGCAGCACCGTGAAGACTGAAGGGACGCGGCTGCGCTCCTCCTCGGTGAAGACACGGCCGGGCTTGGCGACATCGAGGCGGATGAGTGTCTTCGACGTCTCGGCGATGGTGACATCCGCCTGGCTGGCGAGCGCCTTGCCGATGACCGGCAGCAGCGCCTCGCCACGGCGGTTCAGCGCCTCGATGCGCATGGCACGGCCGCGCGCCGAGACGACCAGTGGCGGATCGATGATGGCGGTGTCCCAGCGCGTGTAGCGGCCGGGATATTCATAGTTCGAGGAAAATACAGCGCCGCGGCGCGAATTCAGGCCGTCAACGTAAGCGTCGATCGCGCCCGCATAGGGCCGGTCGTGGCGCGCGCGCGTGATGGTGATGCCACCCGCGGTCACGAAACTTTCCGCGCCGTTTTCCAGAAGCTTTATCGTCATTGCCGTCTCCATCAGCGTCTTGGGGCAACGGACCCGGGAATGGCTTGGAAAAAACAAATGGCCGCCCGGACTTTCCGTTGCGGCCACCCTCTCTTTTCACGCGCACGTGTTCGAACAGGCCGCTGTCAGCAGGCCCACCACCAAATGGTCTTGATCGAACGCATGTTCATGGCGAAAATCCATAGCCGCGAAAAACCGGATGCGCAACTGATTTGAAAAGCCTGTCCGGTGGCCGCCGCTTCAGCGTCTCATGGCACATCGCCAGGGCGGACAGTGCCGCTTAGACTGTTCCTCTAACAGCAGGAGACGGGAAAACACCATGACCGAGCAGATCGAGCGTGCGCGGACGTTCCATTCCCTCCACGTCAAGGGAAACCCGATCGTTCTCTACAACGTCTGGGATCCGGGTTCGGCCAAGATCGTCGAGAAAGCGGGCGCCAAGGCGATCGCCACCGGAAGCTGGCCGGTGGCTGCCGCGTTCGGCTATGCCGATGGCGAGAAAATCCCGCTGGAGCTGGCGCTCGACAACATCAAGCGCATCGTCACTGCCGTCGACCTGCCGGTGACCATGGACCTCGAGGGCGGCTACGGCGTCGATCCGGAGATTGTGGCTCGCACGGTGACGTTGGCGCTACGGGCCGGCGCTATCGGTTTCAATTTCGAAGACCAGGTTGTCGGCGGCACCGGCCTGCACGACATTTCTGTTCAGGTAAAACGCATCGAAGCTGCGGCAGCGGCCGTCAAGGCCTCCGGCATACCGGCGTTCATCAACGCCCGAACCGACATCTTCCTCAAGGCGAAACCGGATGCGCATGACGACGTCCTGCTCGACCAGGCCATCGAGCGCGCGCAGGCCTTCGAAAAAGCCGGCGCACACGGCTTCTTTGCGCCGGGTCTTGGCGATGAGGACCTGATCGAGACGCTTTGCAAGGCAATCGCGTTGCCGGTCAACATCATTGCGCTGGGGCACGTGCCGCCGCGCCAGCGGCTGGCCGAACTCGGCGTCGCCCGCATCAGCCACGGCCCGGTGCCTTACCGGCAGATGGCGGAATGGCTGGAGGCGAAGGCGCGACTGGCTATTTCGGGTTAAGTCAGTCCTCCAGCGTTCCCGACCGGGCGTCGGTGCTCTTCCTGTCGCCGACCAGCTTCAGAAGATCCTCGCCGGCGCGGATGATGCGGCGCGAGCGGCGGGTCAGGATGATGCCGTCCTGCGGCGCGAACACCTCGGTGCGGCCGTCGGCTTCACCCGGTGCATGGACGATGGTGGCGAGGCGCGCGCCCCTGGCGACGCGGTCGCCGGGTTTCACGTCGTAGAGCACGGCACCGGCCCGTGGCGCCGGCATCATGTCGATGTTTTCCAATGGCGCCACGAAGCCGGTGAAAGGACCCGGCGCGGGCAGGGTGCTATCGGCGATCACGCCGCGCGCCACCAACAGC